>JADLEX010000097.1 GCA_020845895.1 Deltaproteobacteria bacterium
GCCCCTTGTAGACCACAAGGTTAATAGGCCGGGAGTGTAAGCGCGGCAACGCGTTCAGCTTACCGGTACTAATCGGCCGTGAGGCTTGCCAGGCTGTTCTTCGATCAAAGCCAGGCGATATGCACCCAATGCGGAATTCACTTGTCGAATTGGTTCTTTTTCAATTTCGAATCACGGTTTTCGGTGGCTATAGCGGAGAGGTCACACCCGTTCCCATCCCGAACACGGTCGTTAAGCTCTCCAGCGCTGATGGTACTGCACGAGCAATCGTGTGGGAGAGTAGGTCGTCGCCGGATCCAAATTTCCAAAAGGGCGGTTCGAAAGAGCCGCCCGTTTTTATTCCGCCTCGCAAATCGGCCCGGCTCGAATTTCCGCAACGGTCCAGCAGGCGGTTGGCAACGGGCTCAAAGCCGGATAAAAATCGCCCACTCGCGCCGGCTCGTCGAAGTTCGCCCTTCATCCGGCGCGGGGATTGCGTTGTGTTTCGTTTTCGTCCGCCCCCGCGGATGGATTGAGGGTGGCTCCCGATGCGTTCGGTGATTGATTTTCAGGTCTCCCCCGCGATTCCCGACAATCTGCGCGTACTTCAGGATCTGGCGTACAACGTCTGGTGGTGCTGGAACCACGTCGCGATCGACCTCTTCCGGCGCCTCGACGAAGAGCTGTGGGAGAAGACGAGTCACAACCCCGTCGAACTTCTCGGACTGGTGTCGCAAAAGCGTCTCGAAGCTGTCTCGAAAGACGACACGTTTCTGAGTCACATGGAAGCCGCGCACCGGAAGTTTCGCGAGTACATGTCGGCGGGCGATACGTGGTACGCAAAGGAATTCGGCAAGGTCGCCGCGCCGCGATTCGCCTATTTCTCGATGGAATACGGTCTCACCGAGTCGATTCGCATCTATTCGGGCGGCCTCGGCGTGCTCTCGGGCGACCACCTGAAATCGGCGAGCGACCTGGGATTGCCGCTCGTCGCGGTCGGTCTGCTCTATCAGAAGGGGTACTTCCGGCAGTACCTGAATCCCGACGGCTGGCAGCAGGAAAACTACCCCATCCACGATTTCTACAACATGCCGCTCCACCCGGTGACGAACGCGGACGGAACGCCGCTCGTGATCCCCATCGAGCTATTCGGCGCGGGCGTGTCGGTGCGTGTGTGGAAAATCCAGGTCGGTCGCGTGCCGCTGTACCTGCTCGATTCGAATCTCCCCGAGAACCCGGAGTCGTTTCGCCCGGTCACCGGCCAGCTTTACGGCGGCGATCGCGAGAACCGCATCCGGCAGGAGATCATCCTCGGCATCGGCGGCTACCGCGCCCTCGTCGCCATGGGGCTCGACCCCGACGTCTGCCACATGAACGAAGGACACTCGGCGTTTCTCGCGCTCGAGCGCATCCGCGTCGTGATGAAAAAGTCCGGCCTGTCCTTCGAGGAGGCGCGCGTCGCGTGCTCCGCGGGAAACGTGTTCACCACGCACACCCCGGTACCGGCGGGATTCGACCTGTTTTCGCGCGATCTGATCGAAAAGTACTTCGTTTACTACGTGAGCGAATTCGGCATCACGACCGATGCGATGCTCGAACTGGGCCGCGAGGACGGCGCCGCGCAGGATGCGCCGCTCAACATGGCGTATTTCGCCATGCGCAATTCGACGTACATCAACGCCGTCTCGAAACTGCACGGGCAAGTGACCCGCAAGATGGTCGCGCCGGGATTCCACAACATCCCGCTCGACGAAGTCCCGGTCGTCCCAATCACGAACGGCATTCACATCCGCTCGTGGATCTCGCCGGACATGGCGGAGCTTTTCCGTCGCTACCTCGGCCCGGAGTGGTACGAGAACATCGTCGATCCCGCCGTCTGGCAGAAAGTCGACCGCATTCCCGACACCGAGCTGTGGCGCACGCACGAACGCCGCCGCGAGCGCCTCGTCGCGTACATCCGCGCGAATCTGCTCGCGCAGATCAAGCGGCGCAACGGCACCAGCGAGGAGCAGCGCGACGCGAGCGAGGTGCTCGATCCGCGCGCCCTCACCATCGGCTTCGCGCGGCGTTTCGCGACCTACAAGCGCGCAAACCTGCTGCTGCGCGACCCCGAGCGCTTCGCGCGCCTGCTGTCTGATTTCAAAGGACCCGTACAGATCATCTTCTCGGGAAAGGCTCACCCGGCCGATCAATCCGGTAAGGACCTCATCAAGGAGATCATCCACTTCACGCGGCGCCACGCCGTGCGTCAGCGCGTCGTCTTCATCGAGGACTACGACCTGGGCGTCTCGCACTATCTGATCGGCGGCGTCGATGTGTGGCTCAACACGCCGCGCCGTCCGCTCGAAGCGAGCGGGACCTCGGGGATGAAAGTGCTGCCCAACGGCGGACTCAACTGCAGCGTGCTCGACGGCTGGTGGGCCGAGGCGTATCGACCGGAGGTCGGTTGGGCCATCGGCGCGGGCGAGGAGTACAAGGACGCCGAGACGCAGGATCAAATCGAATCGAATGCGCTCTACGACGTGCTCGAAAAAGAGGTGATCCCCGCGTTCTACGACCGTGGCCGCGACGGTCTGCCGCGCCGCTGGATCCAGATGATGAAGGCGTCGATGCGCGAGTTGTGCGTCGATTACAACACCGATCGCATGGTCCAGCAGTACACGACGATGTTCTACGGCAACTCGCGGCGGTTCTATCGCGAACTCGTGAAAAAAGAGTTCGAGGGCGCGCGCGAGTTCACGGAATGGCAGCACAAGGTCAAAGCGGCGTGGGAGAGCGTGCGCGTCGAGAACGTCGATTCGAACGGCCAGTCGGCGCACGTCGTGGGCCAGAATCTCGAGGTCCGCGCGACGCTGCATCTCGGCCCGCTGACGCCCGACGACGTGCATGTCGAGGTGTACGGCGGCCTGCTCGACGGACAGCACGAGTTCGGCGATAGCATGGTCAGCAAGATGTCGGCGACCAAGAAGCTGAACGAAGGCCGGTGGCTCTATCAGGGCGTTTACGAATGCCACCGCGTCGGCAAGCACGGCCTCACGATCCGCGTCATGCCGCACCACCGATTCTGCGTGAAGCCCCACGCCATGGGGCTCATCAAGTGGGCGTGATCCGCTAACGCCCCATCAGTCGCGAACATTCGCGCGCAACGGCAGAGGCGACGTTTGCCCGATCCGTTTGCGCGGCGATCAGCCGGACCAACGCACTGCCGACGATAGCGGCATCGGCCTGCGCCCACACCGCGCGCACGTGCTCGGGTTCCGAAACGCCGAATCCCGCCGCAATCGGTAGCGCGGTGAATCGGCGCAGGCGATCGACCATGCGCCCGAGCGACTCGTCCGGCGCGGCGCCCACGCCCGTCACGCCGAGCCGCGACACGAAATACACGTATCCCGTGGAGGCGTCGGCGATTCGCCGCAATCGTTCGTCGGCGCTGGTGGTCGCGGCGAGAAAAATCGTCGCGAATTCGCGCCCGCGCGCCGCGGCGATCAGGTCGCCCGCGTCCTCGGGCGGAAGATCGGGCACGATCACGCCGTCGGCGCCCGCGTCCGCGGCGTCGCGCACGAACGCGTCGAAACCGTGATGCAGGATCGGATTGACGTAGCCCATCAACACGACGGGCGTGTTGTGCGTGGTGCGAAATTCGCGAATCATCTCGAAGATAGCGCCCATGCGCACGCCCGCGCGCAGCGCCGCCTCGGACGACGCCTGGATGATCGGTCCGTCGGCGATGGGATCCGAAAACGGAATTCCGACCTCGATCGCGAGACTGCCCGCGTCGGCGGCGGCGCGAAGAATCGCTCCGAAGGTATCGCGGTCAGGGTAGCCCGCCGTGAAGTACGGAATGAAGCCGCGCGCGTTCTCGCGCAGCGCGCGCTCGAAAGCCGCGTCGATTCGGCTCACAGAGTCACCCCCAGGTATTCGGCGGCGATCTGCGTGTCCTTGTCGCCCCGGCCCGAGATGTTGATGACGACGACGGCATCCTTGCCGAGATCGCGCGCGACTCGCACGCCCTGCGCCACCGCGTGCGAACTTTCGAGCGCGGGGATGATCCCTTCGAGTTTCGCCAGCGTCGTGAAACCCTCCATCGCCTCGTCGTCGGTGATCGGCACGTACCGCGCGCGACCCGTTTTGGCGAGCCAGGCGTGTTCCGGGCCGACGCCGGGATAGTCGAGCCCGGCGGAGATGGAATGCGTCGGCGCGATCTGCCCGTCGCCGTCCTGCATCAAGTAGCTGTATGCGCCGTGGAGCACGCCCGTCTGCCCCTGCCCGATGCTCGCCGAGTGAAGCCCGGTGGCGACGCCGTGGCCGCCGGCCTCCACGCCGACGAGCGCGACGCCGGCGTCGTCGATAAACGGATGAAAAATCCCCATCGCGTTGCTGCCCCCGCCCACGCACGCGACGATCGCGTCCGGCAGGCGTCCCTCGGCCAACTGGATCTGCCCGCGCAACTCGCGGCCGATCACCGATTGAAAGTCTCGGACCATCATGGGGTAGGGGTGCGGTCCGACGACGGAGCCGATGATGTAGTGCGTGTTTTCGAGCCAGGTGACCCAGTCGCGGATCGCCTCGTTCGTCGCATCTTTCAGCGTCTTCGAGCCCGACTCCACCGGGCGGACCTCGCCGCCGAGCAGCCGCATGCGAAAGACGTTGAGCGACTGCCGACGCACATCTTCGGATCCCATATACACCACGCACTGCAACCCGAAGAGCGCGCACGCGGTGGCGGTGGCGACGCCGTGCTGGCCCGCGCCGGTCTCGGCGATGATCCGCGTCTTGCCCATGCGCATCGCGAGCAGCGCCTGGCCGAGCGTGTTGTTCATCTTGTGCGAGCCGGTGTGGTTCAGGTCCTCGCGCTTCAGGTAGATGCGCGCACCGCCGACGTGCGTTGTCAAACGCTCGGCGAATGTCAGCGGCGTCGGCCGCCCGCAGTACTCGCGCAGAAGATATTCGAACCGCGCGACGAACGTGGGATCGGCCTGCGCCGCGCGGTACGCTCGCTCGAGCTCTTCCGTGGCCGCCATCAGCGTTTCTGGGATGTAGCGTCCACCGAACTCGCCGAATTTTCCGTTTGTATCGGGTTGGGTCATTTCGGATTGCTTCACCTCACTGCCTTGGCGTTCCGAATGAAATTCGCCACGGCCGCGATGTCTTTCACGCCGGGCGCGGACTCCACACCGCTCGACACGTCCACCGCGAAGGGCCGCAAACGGTGGACCACCTCCGCGACGTTGTCGGGATCGAGCCCGCCGGCGACGAATAGGCGCGGTCGCGCGATGCCCGCGAGAGCCTTGGCAAGTTCGATATCGAACTGCCGTCCCACGCCGCCGCGCAGTTTCGAGTCCGGCGTGTCGAGCAGAATCTCGGGCCAGGCGGCGATCGCCTCGTCGTCGGGCGACAGCTCGCGATCCACCGGAATGGCCTTGATGATCTCGGCGACGTCGGAAAGATCCTCGATCACATCGGGCCCTTCGTCTCCGTGGAGTTGCACCGCGTCGAGTCCCACGTCGAGCGCGATCTCGCAAATCGTCGGAATCCGCTCGTTCACGAACACGCCGACGAGCTGCACGTTGGGCGCGGCGTCGCGGATGCGCTTCGCGACGTCCGTCGTAACGCGCCGCTTGGATTTGGCGAAGACGACGCCGAGGTACTCCGCGCCCAGACGCTCGATTTCCCGCGCCTGCTCGGGCTGAGTCACTCCGCAGATTTTCACGCGAACACTCATCGCTGCACCAACTCCCGAATTTTCGCGCCCGGGTCCGCGCTCGTGACAATCGATTCGCCGACCAAAATTGCGTGGACCCCGGCCCGGCGCACGCGCTCGACGTCGCCCGGCGCGTGAATGCCGCTCTCGGCCACCAGCGTCGTTCCCGCGTCGACCTGCGCCGCGAGGCGGATCGTCGTGTCGAGGTCGACGACGAAAGTGTCGAGGTTGCGATTGTTCACGCCGATCACGCTCGCTCCCGCGTTCATCGCGCGCTCGAGTTCGCGTTCGTCGTGCACTTCCACCAAGGCCGTCATCCTGAGCGCGGTCGCGAGGGCGTGCAAGTCCCGAAGCGTCGCGTCGTCCAGCGCGCGGACGATCAGCAGCACCGCGTCGGCGCCCAACGCACGCGCCTCGAAGATCTGGTAGGGCTCCAACAGAAAGTCCTTGCGCAGGACCGGCAGGCCCGACGCATCGCGCGCGAGACGGAGGTATTCGGGACGCCCCTGAAAGAACCGATCCTCGGTGAGCACCGAAATTGCGTCCGCACCGGCGTCGCGGTAAAGCCGCGCGAAGTGCGCGGGGTCGAGGTCGGCACGCAGCACGCCCTTCGACGGCGACGCCTTCTTGATCTCGGCGATCAGGGCGACGCCGTCGGGCCGCCCGAGCGCCGCGCGAAAGTCGCGGGGAGGTTCGGCGGATTCGGCCAGCGCGCGGATCTCGGCGAGCGAAACACGCCCCGCGCGATCGGCTGTCACGCCACGCACGTGGTTGCAGATGGCCGTCAGAATATCAGCCACGAGTGATCTCGATGAAGGTGTCGAGGACGCGTCGGGCCGAGCCGGAGTCGATCGATCGCCGCGCGGTCTCGATGCCGGAGGCCAGATCGGCGGCGACGCCCGCGACGACGAGCGCGGCGGCGGCGTTGAGCAGCACCACGTCGCGCCGGGGGCCCGTTTCGCCGCCCAGAATCGCCAGGGCAATTTTGCGATTGAGCGGCGGCGCGCCGCCTTCCAGATCCTCGGGGCGGCAGAGTGTGAAATCGAACCGGCGCGGGTCGATTTCGTATTCGGTGATCGCGCCGTCCTTGAGTTCGCAAACGCTGGTCGCGCCGGTCAGCGTGATCTCGTCGAGCCCGTCGTGGCCGTGCACGACCATCGCGCGCTCGGCGCCCAGCAGGCGCAGCACCTCGGCGAAAAACCGCGTGAGCCGCGGCTCGTACACGCCGATGAGCTGGCGCTTCGCCCCGGCGGGATTCGTGAGCGGACCGAGCATGTTGAAAAGGGTGCGGATGCCGATCTCGCGGCGCGGTTCGGCGGCGTACTTCATCGCGCCGTGGTGCGTGGGCGCGAACGCGAATCCGAACCCGACGCTCGCGAGGGCCCGCTCCATGCGCTCGCTGGGCGCAGCGATGTTCGCGCCGAGTTCGGCCAGCACGTCGGCGCTGCCGCACTTGCTCGACACCGATCGATTGCCGTGCTTGGCGACCGACGCGCCCGCGCCCGCCGCGACGAAGGCGGCGACCGTGGAGATATTGAACGTTTGCGCGCCGTCGCCGCCGGTGCCGCACGTGTCGATCACGCCGGGCGACGCGACGAGCGGTTTCGCGAATCGCCGCATGGTGCGTGCGCAGGCGGCGATCTCCTCGGGCGTCTCGCCTTTCTGGCGCATCGCGACGAGCCACGCCGCGATCTGCGCGGAGGTGGCGTGGCCGGACATGATGTCCTCGAGCACCTCGCCCGCGCCGTCGCCCGGCAGGTGTTCGTGTCGCGCGGCAAGGCGGATGCCGTCGCGGATCGTCACGCGCGAACGTCCCCCGGTCAGGAAGTTGCGCACGAGTAGGCGGCCCTGCTGAGTGAGAATCGATTCGGGATGGAACTGCACGCCCTCGACCTGAAAGTGCCGGTGACGCACCCCCATGATCTCGCCGTCGGGCGCGGTCGCGGTGACGATGAGATCCGCGGGCAGCGTGTCGCGGTCGATGACGAGGGAATGGTAGCGCGCGACGGTGAGCGGATTGTCGAGGCCCGTGAACACCATCTGGCCGTCGTGGCGGATGTCCGACGTCTTGCCGTGCAGAAGCTGCCGCGCGCGGACGATGCGCCCGCCGAACGCCGCGCCGATCGACTGGTGACCGAGGCAGACGCCGAGCACGGGGACTTTGCCGGCGAAGTGCCGGATCGCGGCGACCGAGATGCCCGCTTTGTCGGGGTCGCAGGGGCCGGGCGAGATCACGAGGCGATCGGGCTTCATCGCCTCGATCTGCGCGACGGTCAGCTCGTCGTTGCGAACGACGCGGACCGGCTCGCCTTCCTGCTCGAAGTAGTGGGCGAGGTTCCAGGTGAACGAGTCGTAGTTGTCGATGAGAACGAGCATCGCGCGCCTTACCTCCGCTCCACGTGGCCGGCCGCGCCAAGCAGCACCATCGCCTTGTTGCGCGTCTCCTCGTACTCGGAATCCGGGTCCGAATCGGCCACGATGCCCGCACCCGCCTGGATGTACGCGCGATCGCCCTTCACGAGAATCGTGCGGATCGTGATGCACGAGTTCAGGTTTCCCGAGTTGCTGAAATAGCCCACGATCCCCGCGTAGGGGCCGCGACGCACCGGTTCGAGTTCCTCGATGATCTCCATCGCGCGTACCTTCGGCGCGCCGGAAACGGTCCCCGCGGGAAAGGTCGCGCGGATCGCGTCGAACGCGTTGCGCCCATCGCGCAGGCGGCCCTCGACGTTCGAGACGATGTGCATGACGTGCGAGTATTGCTCGACCGTCATGAACTGCGTGACCTCGACCGAGCCCGGCTCGCACACGCGCGACAGATCGTTGCGCCCGAGATCGACGAGCATCACGTGCTCGGCGCGCTCCTTTTCGTCGGCGAGCAGGTCGCGCGCGCGCTCGGCATCCTCGCGGGCGTCCTTGCCGCGGCGTCGTGTCCCCGCGATCGGGCGCAGCGTCACGCGCCCGCTCTCGACCTTGACGTGCACCTCGGGCGACGCGCCGATCAACTTCAGGTCTTCGAAGTTCAGATAAAACATGTACGGAGACGGGTTCGTCGTCCGCAGCGATCGGTACAGGTCAAAGGGATCGCCTTCGAAGTCCACCTCGAATCGCTGCGAGAGAACGGTCTGCAGAATGTCGCCGGCGCGGATGTACTCGCGGCAGCGCTCGACGGCTGCCGTGAAACCGGGCTTGTCGAAGGTGCTGCGCACGCCCTCGTCGCCGAACGGGGCGCCCCGCCGAACCGGCCGTTTGACGGTGCTCGTCTGAAGTTCGTTCGCGATTTGGGTGACCTTGCGCGAAGCGCGTTCCCACGCCGCCTCGGGATCGCCGTTGACGCGCGCGTAGGTGCCGATGGTGAGCATGTTCGTCACGCGGTCGAAGACCACGACGATCTCGGGAAACATGAAATAGAAGTCGGGCAGGTCGAGGTCGTCGGGGTTGACGGACGGAAGCCGCTCGAAGTCGCGCACGACATCGTACGACAGGTACCCCACCGCGCCGCCGACGAAGGGCGGAAGCGACAGATCCGGCGCGGGGCGCTGATCGGCGAAGAGGTCTTCGAGCAGGCGCAGCGGGTCGCGGCCATACTCGACGTCGCGGGTTTCGGTGCCGGTACGGATCGTCGCGCGGCCGGCCTTGCCCTTCACCACGGTCAGCGGATCGATCCCGAGGAACGAGTATCGGCCGATCGCGTCGCCACCCTCGACCGATTCGAGCAGAAAACTTTCGCGCGTGCGCGCGAGGGTCATGTAGGCCGACACCGGTGTGTCGAGGTCGTGCAGGATTCTCGTGTGAACCGCGACCAGATTGCCCTCGCGGGCGAGTTCCAGAAATTTCGACTTGTCCGGCTCGATCATCGCGCCGTCTCCCGAACCCGAAAAAAGAGCCACGGGGTTTCTCCCGTGGCCTTTGGCGTTGTCGTCTTGTCTCGCGCGGCGTTCACGGGCGTCCGTTTAGCGGACGCGCCACCAACCCAAACAGAGGGGATTCACTCCCGATGACCGGGTATTCACTCGAACGCCGTTGTTCATGTCGCCAACAAAACCGATTTCCCCCCGCGCGTCAAGAGCCGTCAGCGCGTCACGAGCTGTCGCCGCGCGGGGAGCACGTAGCCGCGCACGACCTCGTAACGACCCGCGCGCTCGAGTTCATCGTGCAGCGTCTCGCGCAGTCGCCGCGCCGTCGACGGTGTCCGCACGGCGATATTCTTCGATTCCTCCGGGTCGTAAAGCACGTCGTACAGTTCGTGAACCACGCCGCTCGGGGTCGGCATGGCGATGAGCTTGTATCGCCCGTCGAAGATCGCGCGGTGGCGCGCGACATCGACCACGTCCGTGAAGCGTTCCTGAAATTCGGGTGTGCCGTCGAACCCCGACCAGCGAATCATGTTGCGCGCGTCGGGGTAGGGGATGCGTTCGTCCAACGTGAGTCCTCCGGCGTCGGCGTTTCGCCACAAGGCCGTCTCGAAGACGAGGTGCGACCGCCCGGGGATCTCGCCGCGGGCCACGCGCGCCAGGTCGAGTCCGCTCCACGAACGGTCAACCGGCGCGCCCACGAGCGCCGCCAGCGTCGGGGCGATGTCGGCGACGCTGACCAGGTCGAACACATGCGCCCCGGAGGGCATTCGAGAAGGCGCGTGAAGTACGATCGGCACGCGCAGTTCGTCCGCGTGCTGCATGCGCTCGCCGACCGCGTCCTCGTCCGCCCGAACCGCCGTGAGCACCACGATCGTTTCGCGTCCCTGGGGCGACGACGCGATCTCCTCGACGAGCCGGGCGACCTGCGCGAGCGTTTCGTCCCCCGTGTCGGAACCGTCGGGTGATCCGCTGAGGTCGATCGCGGGCCGACCGACGACGATCATCGTGAAACGCGGCTCATACACCGGTCGTCCGACGCGGCGAAGCGCTTCGTCGACGACCAGTTCGGGATTGGGTCCGGCGGCGAGGGTGTACGCGGGCATCGCAATCCCGCGCGTCGCCAGCGCGCCCCAGATCGGCAGCGCGGTTTTCGTCGCGCCGATCGCGCGCACCCGCGCGGCGCGGCGCATCGACCAGACCGGGGCGCGGACGCGATCGAACCCGGTCGCGCGTCTCGTGAAAGGCTCGCCCGCCCGATCGGCAATGAGCGTCGTCACGTACCCCAGCGAGTGCAGCGCCGAGGCGAGCGAGCCGTCGCGCGCGGGCGCGGATCGCGACGCATCCGTCCGCACGGGGGTCTCCCACGGCAATCGCCCGGTGACGATCGTGCCCGCGGCGTCGGCCATCGTCGCGACCGGAACGTACGCTTCCTCGAAGACGGTCGACGATTCCAGCCACTCCGCGAAACGTGCGTCGATCCCCGCCGCGGATTCGAGATTCGTGGTGTCGAGCGACGACATGACGACGAGCACAATGTCAGGCTTGCGCGGATCGCCGGGCTTGGACGGCGAGGGCGTCGGCGGTGGTTCGGCGAGAAACCACGCCGCGGCGACGACGCCGACGAACATCGCGGCGAGACCGGCAAACGATCGATCGCGGCCGAGACGCAAAGCAACGATGGCCGCGACGGGAAGACACAACGTCATGGCGTAGTCGGGAGAATCGCGAAGAAAGTCGAGCGCCCAGGACCACAGCCCCCTTGGGACCCACTCGGGAGGGAGATACAACCCGGGATGAAGCCCGAGATCGCGAAGAAGAACCGCCGCGACCGTCGTCGTGGAAAACGCGAAAGCGATCCGGCCCGCCCGGGGCGACGGCCGAACGGCCAGGGGGATCGACAGGAGCGCGCCGAACAGCAGATGCGCGCCCAGGAGCCCCAGATGAACGAGCCCCATGTCGTTCTGGATTTGAACCGGCGCGGTGGAATCGTTGACGAACAGCACGCCGCGTTCCGCCGCGGCCGACCATGCGAGCCCGATGAACTGCATGAACGCCGCCCCGAACGCGCCGGTGGCGACGATGCCGGCACGGCTGATCGCGGAGTGGGACGTCTTGCTCGTCATGGCATCTCCACGATGTCCGTCATCCAGGTCAGATCGTCCTTGCGTCGCGAATCATCCTGGCGAACGATCGGCGTCGCCCAGACGTCGACGAATTCGAGGGAATGATCCGTCGGCGGCGGATCATTTGCGGTCAGTACCGTGAGATCCCGCTCTCCGGCCAGGCGGGCCGGATTCCCGTAAATCGGCAGGCCGAGCGGTCCGAAACGCACGGCCGACTCGGGAAGCCGCTCGCCGTTCGCGAAAAACTCCAGTTCGAACGGGGCGACCGCGGGCCACGGCGTGAATCCGATTTGTCGGGTTCTTCCCGCGGGAACGTCGATGTCGAAATAGAGATTCGTTCGGTTCGAGGATATCCGAAATGCGCCTTCGTCCGTCGTACCGATCCGGCGATAGGTGTAGATTCCGTTCTCGCATCGAATCACGCCCTGAAAGCGCACCGGTTTCTGCGCGGCGTGGAAATTCACGTGAAAGCGTTCGAACGCGCGATCGGGATAGATCGAGTCCACGGGGAAACCGGCCCGACGCAGTTCCCGGATCTGGGTTCGGCGGGCCACGCGCAGCCCCTTTCGCGCATTCCACGCGATGGCCCGTTCGCCCTGCGAGATCGCCGCGTCGCCGATCAGATTGCGGTTTTCGCGCTCATCCGCCTCCAACGCGTACAGTTCCTCGAAATGGCCATCGTCCGTCGCACGGCCCACCATGACGCCGCCGTAGGGTTCGTCGCGAGCGATGAATTTTGTCCCGCCGCGAATCGCCGCGAACTGGCCCGGCGCTTCGGCGACGATCTCGGTGGGAACGGAGACAGGACTGAGCAGGGAACGACTCTCGATTCCGTCGGGGACACGAACCCCGGCGAGCTGCGCGAGTGTCGCGTGGAGGTCGATCGTGCTTCGCGGCCCCGCGACCGGTCCAACCGGAACGAATCCCGGTCTGCGGACAAGGAGCGCCACGCGGATTTCGCCGTCATACAAGGCGTGACCGTGGCCGAGCGGGTGTCCCGATTCCCACGAAATTCCGTGCGTGCCGGCGATGGCGAACACGGCGGGCGCGTCCCGGTGATTGTTCTCGAAATGGCGGACGATCCTCCCGATGGTCGCGTCCACCCGGCTCACCGCCGGCGCGAGCCGGTCGCGCGGATCTCCCGCGGGCATGATGGGCTCGATCGCACGGCGCTCCACCAGTTCGTTCCAAGTGCGCCGGATGCCGCCGAGATGAACGACGATCAGCGTCGGGCCATCGCGTCGGCGCAGGCGGGAGCGCAGCCACGCGTCGATCTGATCCGCCGAGACCTCGGGGCGCGCGAAAAACACCGCCTCGTCGAACGAAGCCGCGAAGGGGTCGTTTTCGCGGAAGGGGTCCTCGCCAAGATAGATCGTGCGATATCCGTTTCGCTGAAGCAGGCGCGGGAGTGAATCCGCCGACGCGCCGGGGATCGCCCCGTCCGCCGTCAGCGCGAGATGCGCGCGCAACTCATCCGGCGAGACGGGCCGGTTGCCGAGCGGAAGGCCGATTACCGACGCCGGCCGGCCGGCGAGCATCGCCGCCATGGAAGAGCGCGCCGTGTTGGACGGCGCGAGGGCGCGCTCGACGGTCATGCCCGAAACCGAAAGCCTCCACAGCGTGGGGGCGTGACGGGCACACCACTCGCCCTCGGTCAGGTCACGACGAAGCCCATCCGCAAAGACGAGCACGATGTCGGGCCGGTCTCCCGGAATGGGCGCGGCGATGTCTCCGAACACGCGCGGCGCGACCAGCGCAAAGGGCGACTGCATGGCGCGCCCGACTTGGCGTTCGTAGCGCGCGACCAGCTCGTCCGCCGGTCGCTCGGCTTGCACGCGGAATTCGACGCGCATCGTCTTTCCCGCATACTCCGACACGTCCCAGACGAATGACTTCGAGTGATCGACCGGCAGATCCCGAAATGCCCAACGGGAGCGAAGTCCGAGCCATGCGTTGCGCATCACCGATCGCCGGACCTTCCACGCACGCTCGGCGGCCACGTTCGACTCGTCGTCGAGGAGTCGTGCGCGAATCCGTACCGGCGCGCGACCGAGCACGGGGGGATCGACGGAATAAGAGAACGCGATCCGCGCGTTTCGGGGAATCTCGAACGACGGCGTCGTGAGGGTCCGCGCACCGTCGCCTTCGGGGATCGTCAGCGGAAGCGCCGCGCGCGTGACCACCGGCGCGGACGAACCCGTGACCGGCACGTGTACGTTCATCGTGCCGATCGCCCGCGTCAGCGCGATCAGGTCCACCGCCGCCGCATCCGTATCGCCGGACGTCGCCCCGCAGGCCGTCGACAGGGAAACGATCGCGACGATCACCAGCGCGCGGGTTTTCACGGCTTCGCGCTCCGCAGATCGTAGATGCGAATCCGGTGCTCGCGGCCGTCGCCGAACGCGCGACCGGTCCGCACGATTCGGTATCGATCGTCGAGATATCCGAGTGCGTCTTTCGCGCGTTCGAGCTGGTCATCCGACAGGCACGTGACGGCGAAGGTCGCGCCCCACGCGCGGTGGCGTTCGATGTCGTCCGGCGAGAGGCGACGCGAAAACCACCCTCGCCGATGCGCGTGGTAGATCACTTGGTTCTTTCGCGTCGAACCCGGATCGAGCACGAGCAGCAGTGCGTTGTCGGGGATGACCGTGCGCGCGAGTTCGCCGGCCCGCGTGCTGCTGGGATCGGTTCTGTACTCGTTGCGCACGTAGAGTGTCGAGACCGACAGAAACACCGCGATCGCCGCGAGGCCGACGGCGAGGCGCCGGTCGGGCGAATCGAACCGGCGAAGGAATGTCACGAAACCCGCGCCCGCCAGCACCGCCAGTGGCGGCGTGAACGGAAGCTGATAATAGTTGTGAAGAAAATGCCCCTCGCCCATGACCAGGGCGAAGACGCCGGTCGCCGCCAGCCACCAGAGCACGTAGCGGGAACGCGCGCGCGTGTCGCGTGAGATCAGCGCAACGACCGCGAGCGCCGTGACAACCGGCGTCATCGCGCGGTCGAGCAGGCGCGATTGCAGCGTCATCCAGAATTTGCCCGACGTCAGGAGCTCGGCCGAGCCCCAGAGTTTCGTCGAGCCGACGATCTGTCCCGCGCCCTCGGTCGCATTGCCGAGCGAGCCGATGCCCGCCGCGTAGACAATCCACGCGACGGGGAGAAACGCGCACAACGCCGCGAAGATCCACGTACGAGCGCTCGTGAAAAACCGCGCACGATGCCGCGCGAGACCGGTCACGAGAAAAAGCACGCCGAGGTAGAGCGCAAAGACCTTGAACAGACCGGCCAGGCAGGTCGCCAAACCCGCGAGATACAGATCGCGCGGGCGGTCCGACTCGAGCCGGCGATGCCACAGGTCGGCCGCCGCGATGACGCAAGCCACCATCCACGGGTCCGACATGATGGTGCGTCCGAAGAACCAGGGGTAAGGCGCGAAATTCCAGAAGAAGACCGCCGCGACTCCGGTCTGTTCATCGAAAAGCCGCGTCGTGAGACGAAAGAGAAAGATCGAGCCCGTGAGCATGGCAACGATGGAGAGCAGGCGCGGCCACGCGTGCGACGCGCCGAACGCGCGATACGCCGCCGCCGCCGCGACGTGGTAGATCGGCGCTTCCTCGGCCTCGACATTGTCGCGCGCGGGGCCGGGATCGAGCACGTCCCACTGCGTGCGGAAGGGATTGAAGTCGCGCTCGGCGAGGTTGCGAATGACCGTCGCCGTCGAGCACTGATTCCACGAGTGGCGGTCCTCGATCGGCGCGGCCAGATGCGGCAAGCGGATGATGATCGACGCGGCGAGCACGACCCACAGGGCGCGGCGCATCACGCGAGGATCGGCCAGATCGATCCTCATTTCGCGGCCTCGGCGCGCGGGCGTTTCGGCCACAGCGCCCCGGCCATGACGGTTTCGGCGGCGATCCACGCGAGGCGCGAGACGAGCGAAATCGCCACCGCGCCCTCGGGCCCGAAGTGTCCCCTGAGCGCGAGAACGAGAATCCCCTCGCGAACGCCGAGACCGCCGGGGGTCAGAAACGACAGGAAGCCGACGAGCCACGAGAGCGCGAAGACGCCGGTGAGCTGCGCATACGCTCCGGTCGCATCCAATCCCAGCGCGGCCACGCACGCGACCGCCGACAGTCCGTGCACGAGCCAGCCGAGAGCGATCACGAGAGCCAGCGCGACGATCCGCGAATAGCCCAAACGCAACTCGATGGGATCGCGCTTCGCAAGACGCAGGCCGAGGTTCATGCCCCATTCGACCATGCGGGGATGCAGGCCGAGGACTCCCGCGGTCGCGAGCGCGGGAAACACCCACGGCGGCCACGCACCGGCAAGCGATTCGATGCGCCCGGCGAGCAGGATGAAGACAACGGCGCTCGACGCGATCATGAGGACGATTTCGACGTAGAGGCCGATGGTCGCGGCGGCTTTGGTGGCCCCGGCGCGCACGGCCCAGCCGATGCGCACGAGTGGGAGCATGACCTTGCCGGGGACGTACTTGGCGACCTGTGACGAGGCCCACACGCACCACGCGGCTGCGGGCGGCATCGGCGGCGCGGACGCCGAGCACACGCGCCGCCAGACCTCCGCCTGCAACACGAAGAAGACGATGTTGGCCGCGACCGCCAGCGCGAAGAACGCGGGGTGAAAGCGGACGCCGGAGGCCATCAGGCGGTCCCATTGGGAGAACAAAACGTAGCCGAGAAACGCCAGGATGAGCGCGGCAAGGACGAGCTGAAGGACCGACCGCCGCGCCGAGGCGTTCATCCGAGTCGCTCAACGACGGAGGATTCGTCGGCGGACCGGCGACCGTGCTTCGTCATCATCTCGCCTAGCAGGCCGATCGACACGAACTGCACGCCCGTGATGACGAGCAGCACGCCGAGCAGCAGCAGCGGCCGGTTGCCGATCGGGCGATCGCCGATCACCCAGAGGATCGACATGTAGAGGCAGATCAGGAATCCGAAACCGCCGAGCACAATGCCGCCGCCGCCGAACAGGTGCGCGGGGCGCTGCATGTAGCGCGACAGGAACAGGACGGTGAGCAGATCCGTCGCACCGCGAAGGTAACGCTCGAAACCGTATTTTGAGCGTCCGTGCGCCCGCGCGTGGTGTTCGACCTCGATCTCGGCGCAGCGAAAGCCCTTCTGATGCGCCAGCACCGGAATGAATCGGTGGCGCTCGCCGTAGATCTCGATCTCGCCGAGCACCTCCCGCCGGTACGCCTTGAAGCCGCAGTTGAAGTCGTGCAGACGCACGCCCGAAAGCCGCGCGGTGACCGCGTTGAACAGGCGCGAGGGCAGCGTCTTTTCGATCGGATCGTTGCGACGCCGCTTCCAACCGCTGACGAGGTCGAATCCCTCGCGCGCTTTGGCCAGGAACCGGCCGATCTCGCGCGGATCGTCCTGCAGGTCGGCGTCCATCGTGACGACGAATTGCCCGCGCGCGGCCGCGAAGCCCGCGGACAGCGCCGCGCTCTTGCCGAAGTTGCGCCGAAAACGGATCGCGACGACGCGCGAATCGGCGTCGTGCAGCGCGCGCAGCACCTCGAATCCGCCGTCGGTGCTGCCGTCGTCGATGACGATGATCTCAAAGGGTCGCGCGAGCGTTTCGAGCGACTCGATCACCCGGCGAATCAATTCGGCCAGGGAGTCCTTCTCGTTGAAGCACGGGATGACGACGGAAATCTCGGGCACGAACGCCTCTCGCGCGCAAAACGCCCGCGCTCGAGGCGCGCGAGGGTCTCCGCGATGGTTCGGTTTCAAGCGAATCCGACCGCGCCCGGCGCGCCTAGATCGTCGCGGGGCTGCCCTGATTGATGAGGAACTGGAACACCAGCGACGCCTCGAAGACGTCCTCGGCGTCCTCGGCATCGACCGCCGAGAATCGGACTTCGAAATTCAGCACGGCCGGAATCGAGATCGTCTGCGGAACGATCAGATCCAGTTCCTCGCGCGCTGCATCGACCTCGAATTCCTGGATCCATTCGCCGTCTTTCGTGGCATTCGGATTGAGCAATTCGATCGTGGCTTGCAGGGGATTGTCCTTGAACCGTTCGAATTCGTCGAACTGCACGACCACTTCGACCGGCGTGCCGACCGGACCCTGGGAGTCCGAGAACCAGACGTCGCCGATGACGCGATCCTTGGAGAATCCGAAGATGTCGTCCTGTTCGACGACGATCTCGATCGCCACCGCGTCCTCGTCGCCCTTCGCCTCTTCCTCGTCCTGCGGCGAGCAGGCGGGCGCGAACGCCAGCAAAACCACCACCACCGCGGCCCAGTCCCGAATTCGCATCCCGGTCCCCGTCTCGAAATTCCGCGCACGGCGGATGTTCGTTGATCCGACAGGGCCCATTATGTAGAATCATCGCCGATTTTCAATGCTCATCGGATGCCCATGAAAAACGCCCACGCCCCCGGTGCGCCCGTCGGCATCGCACAAATCGTTCACAGCCTCGAAATCGGCGGGATGGAGCGCGTGGCGATGTATCTGGCGACGCGCGTCGATCGCGCCCGATTTCGTCCGATGGTCGTGTGCCTGACGGTGCGGGGGGACTTCGCCGACGAGATCGAGTCGCGGGGCGTCGAGGTCGTCGCCCTGGGGAAGCGCCCCGGTGTGGACCTGCGTCTGCCGTTTCGCCTCGCGAGATTGCTCGGGGAACGGAACGTCCGCATCGTGCACGCGCACAACTCCGGGCCGTGGTTCACCGGCGGACTCGCGAAAATCGTCGGCGGCCTCGACGGCGCGGTGGTGACCGACCACTCACGGCCCTATCCCGAAAAATGGACCGTGCGATGCGTCGAACGCACGCTCGCGCACGCCGTGCACGTCGTTTCCGTCAGCGAGGACAACCGGCAGCTGCTTCACCGCAACATCGGCATCCCCCTCGGCAAGATCCGCGTGATTCCCAACGGCGTCGAAGCTCCGTCGCCGCCGTCGCCGGATCGACTCGCCGAACTGCGCCGAGAGTTCGGCATCGACGGTCGCGACGTCATCGGCGTGTGCGTCGCGCGTCTCGAAACCCAGAAGGCGCACGAGGTGTTGATCGACGCCGTGCGAAGACTCGCCGATCGCGGCGTACCCCTGCGGGCTCTGTGCGTGGGAATGGGCAGCCGTGAGGACGAATTGCGATCGCTGGCGGCGCAAAAAGGTGTCGCGGACCGGGTTACGTTCGTCGGCAAACGGATCGACGCGACGGATTTTCTTTTTCTCGCGGACCTGTTCGTGCTCTCAAGCGATTGGGAAGGACTGCCGATGTCCGTGCTGGAGGCGCTCGGCGTCGGGCTGCCCGTGGTGGGGACGCGCGTCGGCGACATGGAACTCGCGGTGAAGGACTCGGTCAACGGATATCTGTGCGCCCCGCGCGATGCTGTCGCGCTCGCGGACGCCCTGGCAAATCTCGCGCGGGACGCGGATCGGCGCCGTGCCATGGGCGGGGCGGGGCGGGAACTTTTCGCTCGCGAATTCCACGTCGATCGCATGATCGAGCGCTACGCCGCGATTTACGAGGAGTGCCTGTGAGCCGGGGCGCGCGGGTCGCGCTCAACTCGGTCTGGCTTTTCGCGTCCGAAGGTCTGCGCCGGGCCATCGCGTTCGTCGTCATCTTCCTCGTCGGGCGTTCGCTGGCCGTGGATGACTTCGGCCGCTTCCGTCTCGCGCAGTCGTTTTTCGTCATCGCCCTCGTCGCCGCGACCTTTGGGCTCACGCCGCTCATCACCAAGCGCATCGCCGCGGGCGAGCGGGACGAATCGCGATTTCTCGGCAACGTGTATGGGCTCAAGATCCTGCTCGCCCTGATCGTGCTGGGCATCGCGACGCTGCTGGCCTCCCTCATGGGTTACGACCGACCGACGTTTCTCGCGATCGTCGTCATGGCGCTCGCGATCCCCGCCGAGTCGCTCGCCTCGACGCACTTCGCGCTCTACGACGGCCGGCAGGCGATGCAACTCAACGGCATCGTCGACTTCGCGCGCGGCCTCGTCCTTCTCGCGCTCATAGCGGCGGCGGTGTTCCTGCACTGGGGACTGATCGGGATTCTCGCCGCCTACGTCGCGCATTACGCTTTCGGGGCGATCCTCGCGCACGCGCTCTCTTCGGCGCGCGTGGTGCGATTCGGGTTTCGCTTCGAATGGAGCGAGTGGAAGGCGATCCTGCAACAGGCGTTGCCCTTCGTCGCCATCGGCATCGTCTGGGTCGTCACGTTCCGCATCGACATGGTGTTGCTATCGCTCATGCGCAACGAGACGGCGGTGGGGTACTACGGCGCGGCGTATTCGATCTTCGAGATCCTGCTCGTGCTCCCCAACGTGCTCACGCGCGCGCTGTTTCCCGCGCTGGCCGGTTCGTCTTCGGAAGGCGGCGACGGCGAACTGATGCGCAAGGCCGTGCGCGTGTTCGCGCTCGTGGCGCTGCCCGTCGGGGTCGGAATCGCGCTCACCGCCACGAGCGCCGTCACGCTCGTCTTCGGCGAAAAGTACGCGCCGGGCGGCCGGGCGCTCGCCGTGATGGGCGGCCCGCTGGCGTTGTGGTTCTGCACGATGGGCTTCTCGTGGGCGCTCACCGCGCGCAATCAAATCCGGTATGTGCTTCGCGCGAACCTGGTGGCGCTCGGCGTCCGAGTCGTCGCCAACCTGATTCTGATCCCGCGGTACGACTATCTCGGCGCGGCGATCGCCGCCGTCATCAGCGAGAGCGCCTACTTCGCGGTCATCATCGGCCCGGTTCATCGCGAAGTGCTGCGCATCGACCGATCTCTCGTGCATCCCGGGACGATCGCGGCGACAGTGCTGATGGCCGGGTGCGTGATGGGACTCGGCAACCGTCCGCTGTGGATCGTCGTCCCCGCGGGCATGGTGGTGTTCGCGGCCGTCGGTTGGGCCAGCGGTGCGTTGCGCGAGCCGTTCATCGTGTCGGCGTGGTCGGGACTGCGCGCACGGATGGCGCGGTCATGAAGCGCGAAGCGGCACCCGGGGGCAAGTGGACGCAGACGCGGATTCTCATCGCGCTGGCGGTCGTCACGGCGGCGATCGGTCTCGCCGCACTGAAAATCGACGGCGTGTTCATCGTCGCGGGCCTCGTGGCGGCCGCGATCGGCTCGGTGCTCATCAGCTATCCGTTTGCCACCGTGCCGATCTACTTTGCCCTCATCTACCTGCGGCCCGGCGACATGTATCCGCAGCTCGAGAAACTGCGGCTCGTGCTGCTCGTCGTCGCGCTCATGGCTGGAGCCTTCGTCCTGCGGACGCTCGTCTACCGCACTTGGAAGCTGCAAAAAAACGTGCAGCTCATCTTCATCGCGGGTCTTCTCGCGGCGATCGGTCTGTCCATCATCGACGCGTTCTATCGCACGGCGGCGCTCGAAAAATTTTCCGACGTCAGCCGCTATCTCGTCATGGTGTTTTTGGTCGTCCACATCGTCGATTCGCTGAAAAAGTACAAGGTGATGATGTGGAGTATCCTGATCTCGCTGACGATCCTCGCGCTGTGGAATTTCGTGCTCTGGGCGTCGGGGCAGAAGGTCATCGACAACGGCGGCTCGGGCGGAATGGCGGGCGGCTTCCTCGGCGACGGCAACGACTTCGCCCTCGCGCTCAACGTCATGCTGCCGATCCCCGTCTTCCAGTTCATGGCGACACGACACCGGTGGACGCGCGTCGCCTGTGCGGTCGTCATCGTGTCGTTTGTGCTCTCGATCATCGCCACCTACAGCCGCGGCGGGCTGCTGGGGATGATCGCGGTGTTCGCGTTCGCGTTTTGGTTCTACCTGCTGCGCTCTCGCAACTGGGCGCTCGGGATCGCCATGATCGTTGTCCTCGCGACCGTGGGGACGGGGTCCATCATCCTGTTCGCCCCCGACAACTTCAAGGAACGCATGGCCGGAATGCACGACTACGAGAAGGACGAGTCGGCCCTTGGGCGTCTCGACGCGTGGGGCGCCGGCATGCGGATGTTCGCCGACCGGCCCGTTCTCGGCGTCGGCGCGGGATGCTTCCCCGACGCGTATGGTCGCAAGTACAAACCGATGGACGCGGTCGCCGCGAACTGGCGCGAGGCGCACAGCCTCTACGTTCAGACTTTCGCGGAGCTCGGCTCGCTCGGCGCGTTTTTTCTCTTTGGGCTCTGCGCCGTGGTGTCCGTGCATCTGCGGCGAATCCACCAGTACGGGTTGCCAGACGCTCAGACGCAGAAAGAGGTTCATTATTACGCCGACGCGGTCACGACCGGGTTGATCGGTTTTCTCGTATCGGGGGCGTTTTTGTCGGTGGCGTACTATCCTCACCTCTACATCATGAGCGCCGAGACGATGATCCTCATGCGCATCGCCGAGGAAGAGTCGCGCAAGTCGCCCGACCTGGTGCCCGATGCGCGTTGAAGCGCTGTCGAGTGCCCTCGTTCCCGCGTGGGACGAATTCGTTCGCGGGCATAAGGCCGCCGATCATTTTCACCGCGCGGCGTGGCGCGAGGTGATCGCGCGTTCCACGGGGCACGAACCGCACTACCTTGCCGCCGTGGAAGGCGACCGCGTGCGTGGTGTGCTGCCGCTGTTCGTGCTGCGCACGAAGATCTTCGGCACACTCGCGGTGAGCCTGCCGTTTCTCAACATCGGCGGCATCGTCGCCGACGGCCCCGAGGCGCGCGACGCACTCGCGGCAGCCGGCCTGGAACTCGGGCGGCGCACCGGGTGCCGGTATGTCGAGCTGCGCCAGCGCGACGCGCTCGCCATCGAGGATCTGCCCGTCTCGTCGCGCAAGGTCACGAGCGTGATCGATCTCGCCGGCGGGGCGGATGCCGTGTTCGCGCGGCTTCACCAGAACGTGCGCAACAAGATCCGCAAGGCCGAGAAGAACGACGTCGTGGTGACGCGCGGCGCGGAAGGCCTCGGCGATTTCTATCGCGTCTACTCGCACAACCTGCGCGATTTGGGCACGCCGGTGATGTCGCGGCGATTTTTCGGCGAGATCCTGCGCGCGTTCGAGGACGACGTTCACGTCTACACGGCGCGCCGCCACGGGACGCTGCTCGGCGCGAAAATCGTGATCCACGCGAGTTCCACGGCTTACTTCATCTGGGCGGCGGCCTATCGGAACGCGCTGGAGTATGCGCCGGTGCAGGCCCTCAACTGGGCGGCGATCCGCGACGCGTGTGACGCGGGGTGCGCCGAGATCGACCTCGGGCGCAGCACCGATGGCTCGTCCCACCAGAATTTCAAGAAATACTGGGGGGTGGAGATTCGCCCGCTGCACTGGACGTATCAACTCGTGACCGCGACGCACATGCCGGGGCTGAACCCCGACAACCCCAAGTTCGCGCTCGCGGTGAAGATCTGGAAATTGATGCCGGTGGCGCTGACGCGGATCTTCGGTCCGCCGCTCGCGCGCCTGTTGCCGTAGGACGCCATGAAGATCGGTCGATTGCCGCCCGTCGCCACGTCGCTGCCGCTGTCGCTCCGCCTTGCTCCGGGGCGGGCCGAGGCGAGCGACGTCGGGCGGCTCGAGTCGCGCATGGCACTCGACCATGGCGCGGATGCCGCCGCCGCGTTCTCGTCGGGTCGGGCGGGGCTCGCGAGGATGCTGGAGCAGATCGCGCTCACGCGTTCGGGCCGGGGCGTTCTTGTGCCCGCTTACACCTGCTATACGGTCGCGTCGGCCATCGTTCGCGCGGGTCTCCTCATCTACCCGACGGACCTGCACCCCGAAACGCTCGATTTCAATTATCGCAATCAGACGCAGCCGCCGCCCGAAGACGTCTTCGCGGTGCTCTCGCCGGGACTTTTCGGACTGCCCCCCGATCTCGCCAAGCTCGGCGAGGTCTGCCGCGCCCATCGCCTGTTTTTCATCGAGGACGCCGCGCAGACGCTCGGCGCGACCGTGGACGGCCGTCCCGCGGGATCGTTCGGCGATCTGTCGCTCTTCAGCTTCGGTCGCGGCAAGCCGCTGGGCGCGATCGGCGGCGGGGTTGTCGCGACGCGCGGCGAAGCGCTGTCCGCGATGCTCGAACGCGCTCGGCTCGCACCGCCCGCAGGCAACCGCATGCGTGCGATGTTGACGGCCCTCGCCGGTGGCGCCGCCGCGAACCGGTTGGTGTTCGCCTGGCTGCGTCTGCTGCCGTTCGTGACCATCGGTCGTTCGGTCTTCGATACCCAATTCGGCGTCGCCGGCCTCGATCCGCCGCGCGCGCGGTTGATTCTCGATGGACTCGCCCGCCTCGCCGGCGTGGTGGAGCGCCGCCAGCAGGTCGCGGCGATGATCGAGGCGCGCCTGTCGGGCGTCCGCGGCGTCATCATCCCCCGCGTTCGGGCTGGGATCTTGGGCGCGGCGCTGCGTTTTCCGGTGATCTTCGAGGACTCCGCCGACCGCGATGCCGCGCTGTTCCGGCTCGTGGGTCGCGGCCTCGGGGCGTCGCCGATGTATCCGAAACCGGTGTACCGCATTGACAAAGCCCGGCCGCATGTCCGAATGGACCTCGGCCCTTTTCCCGGCGCGGAGAAGATCGCCCGGGGTCTCGTCACGCTGCCGACGCACGACGCGGTCGAAGAGCGGGATGTGGACGACATCGCGGCCGTCATCCGAGAGGTGACGTCCGCCGGGAGTGCGCGCGTATGGGATTGAAGCAGACGATCAAACGGGCGGTGGTGGGGCCGCTGTCGGCGGTGGGAACGTGGTCCGCGACGCGCGCTTTGCTGGGCGCGCGAGACGTTGTACTGTGTTATCACCGCGTCGTCGACGACGATCTGTTGAAATACCAGCCCGGCATGGTCGTCTCCGGCCGCGTGTTTCGGCTTCATCTCGAATGGCTCTCGAAGCGGTTCGACATCGTGGACCTGGCGGAACTCGCAAAGAGTCATCTGACCGGCGAGCGGCCCGCGCGGCCCCGCGCCGTCATCACCTTCGATGACGGATGGCTCGACAATTACGAGGTCGCGTTTCCGATCCTGAAGTCGCTGGGCGTTCCGGCAACGATCTACCTGCCGACGGCGTTCGTGGGGCATGACGGCGCATACTGGAACGCGCGTGTTGAACACGCGCTGCGCATCGTGCACGAACGGCTCGACCGTGTGCTCACGGCGTTTCCCGATGAGGGATTACCGGAGGGCTGCGCGTTTTTCATGGATCTGCTCGCCTTGCGGCCCTCGCTTCCGGTGCTCATCGACCGGACGATCGAGACGGTGAAGGTGCTCGATCCGGCCGTCATCGCGCGAATGGCGGACTTCATCGAGGCGCTGGCCGAGATTTCGGACGACCACCCGCGCGCCATCGTGAACTGGCCCGAGGTGATGGAGATGTTCGAGGCGGGCGTGAGCTTCGGTTCGCACTCGGTCAATCACCTAATCATGACGCAGATCTCGGTGGAGGAGTGTCGCCGCGAGATGACGGAAAGCCGCGACGAGATGACGCGGCGCATGGGGATCGCGCCGCTCTCGTTCGCGTACCCCAACGGAAATCACGACGAAAACGTGCGCCGCGAGGCTCGACGCGCCGGTTATCTGTGCGCGGTGGCCGTCGGCGGCGGATTCGTGCCGGGCGGCGTGGATCTGTTCGCCGTTCCGCGCTTTTCCATGCACGAGGGCGGCGCACCCGATGCGGCGACGCTCGACTATCTCCTTTCGGGGTTGCGGGAATGAGCCCGGGATCGCAAGCGACGACAAAAGCCGCATCGACTCGCGGCGTGGCGGCGCGTCTCGCGAAATTCGGGAAGCGCAATCGCGTGATGGTGCTCGACGGCGACACCCGCGCGGCGCTCGCCGTCGCGCGGTCGCTCGGTCGATCGGGCATGGATGTCACCGTGGTGGCCGGTCGACGCGATGCGATGGGATTCGCGAGCAAGTACGCGAACGAAGTTCTCCTAGCCCCGCCGCCGATGGAGGCCCCCGGGGAATACGCCGACGTCATCGTGGAGCGGGCCGCGGGCCTCGATCTCGCGGCGATCGTGCCGTGTGGCGGCGCGTCGATCGCGGCGTTGATGAGCGTCAGGCGCCGCCTCGATCCGTTGGCCGCGCTGGTGATGGCCGCCGATCGGACGATCCGGTTTCTGGCCGATAAGCAGAAGATCATCGACCACGCGAACGCGCACGATGTGGCGGTGCCCCGGACGGTCATCGCGACGAGTCCGTTGAAGATTCCCACTCTGCCGTTTTCGTTTCCGGTTTATGTGCGTCCCGTGCACGCGCTGGTCGAGGAGAATGACGCGCTCGTGCGCATTCGCGTGCGCATGGCGCGAAATCTCGACGAGCTGTCGTACCTGTTGCGTTCGCTGCCCAAAAACGCGTGGCCGTGCCTGATTCAGGCGAAGCTGGTCGGTGAGGACGAAGCATACTATGCCGTCTACCGTCGCGGCGAACCGGTGGTCGAGTTCAGTCATCATCGCCTTCGCGATTTGCCGCGCCTCGGCGGTGCGTCGGTGCTGCGCGAGGCCGCTCCCCCGAGCGATGAGGTCCGCGATCTCGCGAGGCGGTTTCTCGCGCCGCTTCGGATCGACGGACCCGTGATGATGGAGTTCGTCCGCGACCGCCCGGGAGGGCGTCCGTGCCTGCTCAAGGCCAAGCCGCATTTTTGGCGAGCGCTTCAACTCGGAATCGACGCGGGGATCGACTTTCCGCGCTTGGCGCTCGACGTCGCGCTCGGTCGTCGGGCGTCGCCGCCCCCAGCCGTGAGATACGGGCTGCGGTCGCGATGGTTGCTCGGCGACATCGAATACCTGTTGACCTACGTGATGAAGGGACGGCGGATCTGGACGGGGCCGGGACGCGCGCCGGGACGCATCGAGGCGATCGCGCGTTTCATGCAGGAGAGCAAGGATCCCGCGACACGCCTCGAACTCGAGTCGCCCGAAGACATGCGCCCCGCGATCGTCATGCGAAAACGCTTTCGCCTGAGGATGCTGCAAAAGATCCGTTCCGCGATCATGACGCCGTTCGGCAAGGGCCTGAACCGTTACCATGGCGTGGTGATCGTCGAGGATGGCCTAAACCTACTCGATCGGCGCGCGTTCGGCGAGCTCGCGCAACGAATGCAGGCGGCCGGCCTGCGTTTCGTGTGCGTGAATCTGCGCGCGGAGGGCAGGTCGGTCGACGATTATTCGCGTTTCGTTCGCATGTGCGCGCGCAACTCCACGGAGCGTTTCGTGGTCGTGCCCGGCGCGGACTACACGTTCCCCGGCGGGGAGCGGGTGCTGGCCCTCGCGACGAAGACGCTGTTCGATGCGCGCACGATCGAGGCTCTCACGCACGCGGTTCGCGAGGTCGGCGGAGTCACGGTCTGGCACGACGTGCGTATCGGGGAGATGGAAACGAAGACGCAGATCGCCGACCTGGTGAACGGGATCGACATCTGGAGTCCGCCACGCCACGGGCCGTTTGCCCCGTCGTCCCCGCTCGCCGAGGAGTTCGTCGCGCGCATGGAAAACTCCCCCTATCTGGGAGCGTTTCAAACCTGGCCCGCGAGCGAACTGCCCGCGAAACCCCGCGCGTACCTGCGCGCGCATGCCGGATTCCTCTCCGAAATGTCCATCGTGACCGCGCTCGAGTCCGGCGCGTTCGACCTGTGCAGTCCGCTCTTTCGCCTGCGTAACGACCGTGTGAGCTTTCCCGCCGTGCGCGTGGTTTGCTCGTGGCTCAACGTGTTCGCGGCCAAGCCCGGAGTCGAGACGCGGGCGCCGGCTCCCACAGCCGGAGATATCCGGTGACGATCATCGCCGCGGTGTTTTTTGTCGCCTGCGTCATTGCCTTGTTCTTACCATACGTGGGTTATCCCTTCGTTCTGAAGAGTCTCGGCGACGCGCGGGCCGACACGTGGAGATCGAATTCGCCGCTTGCGGACGGGGTCTCCATCATCATCGCCGCATACAACGAAGCGGCGAATATCCGCGCGAAACTCGACAACCTGCTCGCGCAGGACGCACCGCTGCCCATGCAGGTGATCGTCGCCTCCGACGCGTCGGACGACGGCATGGACGACATCGTGCGCGAATACGCGGATCGGGGCGTCGAACTTCTGCGCATGGACGCACGCGGCGGCAAGAGCCTCGCGCAAAACGCCGCTGTCGCGCTCGCACGTCACGAGATCCTCGTGTTCACCGACGCCTCGGTGCTGCTGGACAACGGCGCGATCGCGGCGCTCGTGCGCGAACTGCGCGATCCCACGGTCGGCTGCGTGTCGGGCGAGGACGTCAGCATCTCGGGCAGCGAGCACGACAGCACGCAGGCGGCAGGGTTCTACACGCGTTACGAAATCGCGGTGCGTCGTCTGGAGAACCGGAAACTCGGAACGCTGATCGGGGTTTCCGGGTGCCTGTTCGCGGTGCGTTCGTTTCTGCGCCGCGATGTGCCGCCCGAGGCCGTGGACGATCTCGCCGTGCCGCTGCATGTCGTGGCGCGCGGGTTTCGCGTGGTCGCAACGCCGGACGCGCGCGCCTTCGTGCGCCGGGCGGTCGGTGTTCGGCAGGAATTTCGGCGAAAGGTCCGCACCTTTACCGGTGCGATGTTCACGCTGCGCAACGCGTGGACGCGCGAGGATCGGGTCGGGCTTCGCCGCGCGATGATTCCCATCGTCTTTCACAAACTCGGGCGCTGGCTGGGGCCCGCGTTGGCCGCCGGCGCGCTCGCGTCGTGCGCTTGGCTCGCGCGAACGCACGTTGTTTGGTGCGCGGTGTTGGTCGCGCAACTCAGTGCTTGGGTCGTCGGCGCTTTCGCGTTCGCCCGCGATCTCGCGCGCGACGGCGAATTTCGAAAGCCGGGCGGCGGCGCGGCGGCGAAGCTGACGAAGTTCGCGTCGTTCTTCGTCACGGTGCAGCTCGCCCTCGTCGCGGCCTGGTGGAGGTTCGCGCGCGGCAAGTCCTTCGCCGTCTGGTCGCCGACGGTCCGCGAGACCTCCTGACCGACCTCGTTGACGGAGAATTTCCTCGATTCGAGCCCACGCTGGGGACAGAACGGTTCGTTAAGAATTTCACTTACGCGATGACTCGGCGCGTCAAGCATCGGAAATTCCAGTCGATTCCCGTCGGCCCCCGCCGATTTCCACATTTCCACAGACCTGCCCACAGGTTTTCCCCGCATTGACCGGGTTTTCGGGCGCTGTCACGCTGGCGACGAATCCCGGTCATCGAGCCCACACATAGGAGCATTTTTCCCTTGCGTTCGGACGCGGCGCATACTATATCTAGTGTTCCGCGGTCAAGGAACGAACAAGATCTGGTCAAACGGCGCTTTTCGTATCGCTTGGCCACGGACGCTCGGAACGCGGGGAAAAACGGGTTTTGCGGTTCGTCTTGCGGTTCCCCGGGTGCGGGGATGAGCACATGGAGGGCAGGCGGTGAAGATCAGTCGCAGGTTCACGAAAAAGGGACAGTCCGCGTACGCCGCGTTCAAGTTCGCTCGCCGCACGAGCGAGATCACGAACCCGGACGGCTCGGTCGTTTTTCGCAACGACAACGTGACGGTGCCCGAGCACTGGTCGCAGGTCGCCACGGATATCCTCGCGCAGAAATATTTCCGTCGCACGGGCGTTCCGCAGATGGACGGGGAGGGTAACCCGGTCCAGGACGCGAACGGCGAACCGGTGCTCGGCGGGGAGAACGACGCGCGCCAGGTCTTCGACCGACTCGCCGGCACGTGGGCCGATTGGGGCCGTCGCCACGGCTACTTCGACACGCCCGCCGACGCCCAGTCCTTCGCCGACGAACTCAAGCACATGCTCGCCGCGCAGATCGCCGCGCCCAATTCGCCGCAGTGGTTCAACACGGGTCTGTATTGGGCGTACAACATCAAGGGCAAGCCGCAGGGCCATTTCTTCTTCAACCCCGAATCGAGCCAGGTCGAGCGCTCGGGCAGCGCCTATGAGCGCCCGCAGCCGCACGCGTGCTTCATCCAGTCCGTGTCGGACGACCTCGTCAACGAGGGCGGCATCATGGACCTGTGGACGCGCGAGGCGCGCCTGTTCAAATACGGCTCGGGCACGGGGACGAACTTTTCGAGCCTGCGCGGTTCGGGTGAGCGGCTCTCGGGCGGCGGACGCAGCTCGGGCTTGATGTCGTTCCTGAAGATCGGCGACCGGGCGGCCGGCGCGATCAAATCCGGCGGCACCACGCGCCGGGCAGCGAAGATGGTGTGCCTGGATCTCGATCATCCGGATATCGAGGACTTCGTCGACTGGAAGGCGCGCGAGGAGGAAAAGGTCGCCGCGCTCGTCACGGGCTCCAAGATCATGAAGCGGCTCTTCAACGAGCTGCTCGGCTCGTGTCGCCTCGACGACGGCGTTCTCGAATGCGACCCGCGCAAGAATCCGAAACTCGCCGCCGCGATCAAGGAATGCCGCCACTCGTTCATCCCGGAATCCTACATCCAGCGGATCATGGGCTACGCGCGCCAGGGCTACGCGAGCATCGAGATCGAGGAATACGACATCGACTGGAACAACGAGGCCTACGCCACGGTCTCCGGTCAGAATGCCAACAACTCCGTGCGAATTCCCAACGATTTCTTCGACGCCGTGCAGAAAAACGCGACGTGGAAGCTCTATAACCGCGTCGGCGGCGATCTGTCCAAGGAGATCCCGGCGCGCCACCTGTGGGACAAAATCGCGCGCGCCGCGTGGGCGAGCGCCGACCCCGGCGTGCAGTACAACACGATCATCAACGAATGGCACACGTGTCCGGCGGGCGGGCCGATCAACGCGTCGAACCCGTGCTCCGAGTACATGTTCCTCGACGACACGGCGTGCAATCTCGCATCGATCAACCTCATCAAGTTCCTCGGCGAGGACGGGGTGTTCGACGTCGAGGGATTCCGACACGCCTGCCGCCTGTGGACGATCGTGCTGGAAATCAGCGTGCTCATGGCGTCGTTCCCGAGCCACGAGATCGCGCGCAAGAGCTACGAGTACCGCACGCTCGGCCTGGGTTACGCCAATATCGGTTCGGTCATCATGCACATGGGCCTCGCCTACGACTCCGACAAGGCCCGGGCGATCTGCGGCGCGCTCACGGCGGTCATGTGCTCCGAGTCTTACGCCACCAGCGCCGAACTCGCGAAGCTGCTCGGACCCTTCCCGAAGTACGCGGTGAACCGCGAGTCGATGCTTCGCGTCATCCGCAATCATCGGCGCGCCGCGTACAACGCCGATGCGAAGGAATTCGAGGGACTCACCATTTCGCCGGTCGGCATCGACGAGCAGCACTGCCCCGCCTACATGCTCGAGGCCGCGCGCGCCGGTTGGGACCGCGCCCTCGAGTGGGGCGAGAAATACGGCTATCGCAACGCGCAGGTCACGGTGCTCGCGCCCACGGGCACGATCGGCCTCGTCATGGACTGCGACACCACCGGCGTCGAGCCAGACTACGCGCTCGTGAAGTTCAAGAAACTCGCCGGTGGCGGCTACTTCAAAATCATCAACCAGAGCATTCCGCCGGGGCTGCGCAAGCTCGGTTACACCGACAGCGAGATCGACGCGATCATCGCCTACGCCATCGGACGCAAGACGCTCGCCGGCGCGCCGCACATCAACCACGAGGTGCTGCGCAACAAGGGCTTCGATCAGGACACGCTCGACAGTATCGAAATGGCGCTGCCCACCGCCTTCTCGCTCGACGCCGTCTTCTCGGCGTGGACGCTCGGCGAGGATTTTCTGACGGGTCGCCTGCGTATCGCGAAAGACGTGATCGACCGGCCCGACTTCCGGCTGCTGCGCCACCTGGGTTTCACGCGCGACCAGATCCAGGCCGCGGAAGACTACGCGTTCGGCACCATGACGGTCGAGGGCGCGCCGTACCTGAAGGACGAGCACCTGCCGGTCTTCGATTGCGCCAATCGCTGCGGACGCATCGGCAAGCGGTACATCCCCATCGACGGCCACCTGAAAATGATGGCCGCCGCGCAGCCCTTCATCTCGGGCGCGATCAGCAAGACGGTGAACATGCCGTCGGAAGCGTCGGTCGAGGACGTGCAGGACACGTACCTCAAGGGCTGGAAGCTCATGCTCAAGGGCGTGGCGCTTTACCGCGACGGGTCGAAGCTCTCACAGCCGCTGGCCGGCATGGGCGCCGAGACCGAGGTCGAACAGACGAACGTCGAGGCCGTGGCCGTGCGCATCACCGAGCGCATCGTGTTCCGCTACCTCAGTCAGCGCCGCCGCCTGCCCGAACGTCGCCGGGGATACACGCAGAAAGCGAATATCGGCGGGCACAAGATCTACCTGCGCACCGGCGAATATCAGGACGGCGCGCTCGGCGAGATCTTCCTCGACATGCACAAAGAGGGCGCGGCGTTCCGCAGCCTCATGAACTGCTTCGCAATCGCCGTGAGCCTCGGACTGCAACACGGCGTGCCGCTCGACGAGTTCGTGGACGCCTTCGTCTTCACGCGCTTCGAACCCAACGGCATCGTCACCGGCCACAAGCGCATCAAGATGGCGACCTCGATCGTGGACTACGTGTTCCGCGAACTCGCCATCGCTTATCTCAACCGCACCGATCTCGCCCACAACGAGGACGAGGACGTCATCGAAGACATCTACGAAGACGACGTGGCGGAAGAGGGTTGGGCCGAACCCGCGCATCCGGCGGGAGACGAGGTCGTGGTGCGGGCGTTGCCGTCGAAGACGGCGGATCATCGCATCGAAGCGCGCGGAAGCGCCTCCTTGGGCACGGCGACCGCGGCCGGCATGAAGGCATCTCTGCGCAGCGTTCCCACCGGCGACGCCGCGCCGGTTCGCAAGGGCGAAGTCAAGGTGGAAACGCCGGTCGTCGGCAATCTCGCGGCCGAGGTCGCGCCGCCGAAATCCGAATCGTTCCGCCTCGTTCAGCAGGCCAAGGCCAAGGGATTCACCGGCGACGCCTGCCACGCGTGCGGACAGTTCACCATGGTCCGCAACGGCACGTGCCTCAAGTGCGTGACGTGTGGTGAAACGACCGGCTGTTCGTGATTGATGATATCGACCGGGCGGGGGGAAGGGGCGCTTGTCCCGCCCCTCGTCCGGTCTCGTGAGAACCGGGTCGACGGCACGGCCCGCGCCATTCGACGCACATCGTTATCGGGGAGTCCGTCATGTCTCGCGGGACCTGGCACGAGTATTTCATGAGCGTCGCCGAGGTCGTGGCGTCTCGGGCCACGTGCGACCGGCTCAAGGTCGGCGCGGTCATCGTCAAGGACCACCGCATTCTCACGACGGGCTACAACGGCTCGCTGCCCGGCACACCGCACTGCGACGAGGTCGGGCATCTGGTCAAGGACGGCCACTGCGTGCGCACGATTCACTCGGAGCAAAACGCCGTGTTGCAGGCTGCGCGCTTCGGCATCTCGCTCGACGGCGCGACATGCTACTGCACCTTCAAGCCGTGCCTGTCTTGCCTCAAGACGCTTCTGGGCGCGGGCGTCACGCGCATCATTTACGGCAAGGTCTACGGCAATGAAAAGTCGTATTTCGGCGAGGACGAGATCCTTCGCGGGTTCGACCCTTATCCGCTCCAGTCGCTCGAAGAGGCGATCACCGTGGAGCGCGCCGCCCGCGATTCCGCCGTGGCGTGACTCAGGCTCCAGAATGCGAATGGTTCCGCGCGCCGGGTCTTACGGACACGCCTCGAAAACGTTAGAGATGTTGCTTTCGAAGCACCAGTCGTTCACCTCGCTCAGCGTCCATTCGCTTCCGTCGTAGTCGAGATCGACCACCATCCAAACGGTGCCGGGCGTCTCGCCGTCGGGACGGAAGACGGTGTTGCCGTCCGGGTGGAACACCGTGACCTGAAGCCCGGCCGAAAGTGACATCGCGCGAGACGACGTTGACCCGATATTCGAGTAGTCGTGGACCGCGAATCGATAGGTTCCCGCCGTGCCGGAATTCACCGTCGTGACTTCCGGGCCATTACCCGTCGTGTCGTCCACATCCAGCGAAAAATGCGACCCCCACTGTCTCGCGGCGAAGTACATGAGGTAGAAACCGAGTCCGCCGCACGCGCCGGGGTCGGGGTCGGGGCACGGAGCGAGCAGATGGGAATCGAGGTCGCTGGGTGTGTCGCCCCAGTGAAGTGCGATGCGGACCTGGTCGTCTTCCATGCAGTCGTTGACGAACAAATCGGCGAAGGGCGGTGTGGGATTGTCCTCGAGGACCTCGATCTCGTACTTGGCGACCGCAAGACCCGTTTCCTCGGGGGGTGTGACGACCACGCTGTACCACCCCGCCGGGATCGTGAGGGCGTAGTCACCGGATGCCGAGGTGGTCGTGGTGGCGATCGGTGTCTCGTCGCGCGCAGTCGCCGAGTAGAAATCCAGTTGGGCATTCGCCACAGGGGTCGGCGGATAGACCTCTTTGACGCTGCCGATCAGTGTGGGATCGGCGACGGTGTCATCGTCCCCGGTATCATCATCGCCCGCATCGTCGTCGCCGGAATCGTCATCGTCGGTATCGTCATCGTCGGTGTCGTCGTCGTTCCACCACGGGTCTTCGCCGTTGACGCACACCGATTCGACGCACAGAGCCCATTCTGAACATCCGGACGTATGCTCGAAGCACTCGACCCAGCAATCGGCGTCCGCCGTGCCGCAGACTTCGCCCGCAGTGAGCCCCTCGAAGCATGCGTCGACCTCGCCCGCCAAGGTTTCCTCGCAGGCGGACGGCGCGTCGTCGTCCGTGTCGCCGTCGTCCACATCGTCATCACCGATATCGTCATACACATCGTTGACCGCATCGTCGTCTTTGGATGCGGAGTCTCCGGTAGCTCTTGATGTGCACCCCGGAAACGCGAGAACGGTGACGATGCCGACGCACGCGAGCATACACAGCAACGCCATTCTCGATTGCGACATGATTTCGCCTCCGTGCGATACGGATCGCGCCGAAAACTCCAATCCGCGCCCGGCACGTCGTATATGAATCATCTCACAAAGAATCTCCGATGGGAAGAAAATTCTTTTGCGAATCTCTTGCCCGACTTTTTTCGGCTCGCGGCGCGTTTACGCTGAAGAGGGAACATGCGAGAAGACGGGAGTCGGACCCGGGACCGGCGGACCGGACGAATTCATGGAGGATCGATCGGATGGCCGATCGGGATGCGGAGAACAAGCGGGCGGTCGTCCTGCTGAGCGGCGGGCTCGATTCCACGACGGTGCTCGCCGTCGCGCGTCGCGAGGGCTACGCGCTTCATGCACTCACGTTTCGCTACGGCCAGCGGCACGCCGTGGAGATCGACGCCGCCCGGCGCGTGGCCGTATCCTTCGGCGTCCTGCGGCACGTGATCGCCGACATCGACCTGCGGACCTTCGGCGGTTCGGCGCTGACGGGCGATCTGCCGGTACCCAAGGGGCGTACGGCTGATGAGATGGCGGACGGAATCCCCGTCACCTACGTCCCCGCGCGCAACACGATCTTTCTTTCGTTCGCGCTCGCATTCGCCGAGGTGACCCGGGCGGCCGACATCTTTATCGGCGTCAACGCGCTCGATTACAGCGGCTATCCCGATTGTCGTCCCGAATACATCGAGGCATTCGAGCGCATGGCGAACCTGGCGACGAAGGCGGGCGTCGAAGGGCGAACGCGCGTGAAAATCCACACACCGCTGATCGACCTGACGAAGGCGCGGATCATCGAACTCGGCTTGTCGCTTGGCGTCGACTACGCGCTCACGACGAGCTGCTACGATCCCGACCCCGAAGGCCGCGCCTGCGGCGAATGCGACGCCTGTCGGTTGCGCCTCAAGGGATTTGGCGAGGCGGGCCGCACCGATCCGGCAACGTATCGCTGACGCACTTGCGCGCTACGCGGCACTTCCCGATACTCGCGCCATGTCTTGCATCACCTTCATTCTGGTCATTCTCGCGCTCGGTTGGACGCTGCTGCGTTTTGCGGCCGGGCGATACGCACCCAAACCGCGTCCCGACGAGACGCACTACACCGTCACGTCCGACGGCTGGCGCATCGCGATCCATCGCTGGCGTGCGCGCGGTGCAAGCCCTCACGGCGAACCGGTGCTGCTGCACCACGGCTACTCGGCCAACCACAAGGGATTCGACCTCGGCGTCGGATCGCCGGAAGCGCCCGTGCCGTCAATCGCGCACGCCCTCGCCGATCGCGGGTACGATGTGTGGGCGTGCGACCTGCGGGGCCGCGCCGACAGCGACCGCCCCGTGCCCTTCGGCGAGCGCAAGTGGAACTGGTCGGTTGACGACTACATCCATCGCGACGACCCGGCGATCGTGGACTACATCCTCTTCCGCTCCGCGTATTCGCAGCTCCACTGGATCGGCCACAGCATGGGCGGTCTTCTGCTCTTCTGCCATTGCGGCGTGCACGGCTCGTCGCGGGTCGCGTCGGGGATCACCGTGGGCTCGGGAATCGATTACTCCGACTCCGGCTCGTACTACATCCCGCTGCTGCGTTTTCATCCCCTGATCCGTTGGATGAAACGCAATCACCTCGGCCTGATCTCGAAGATTTCCTCGCCGATGGACGGCCGAGGGCATACGATCACCGAGGAGTTCAATTATTGGCCGTCGAACACGGCCCCCGCAGCCGGGCGAGCCATCCACGCGGGCGTCATCAACGACGTATCTGGAAACGTCACGAAACAAATGACGACGCTGTTTTCACCCGGCGGATTCCGATCTGCGGACGACTCCGTGCGTTATGCCGACAAGATGTCGTCCATCGAAACGCCGATCCTGCTTCTCGGCGGAGACCGCGACCGCCAGGCGCCGCCGATACTGATCGACCGGACGCTGTCGCAGCTCGGCCACGCGCGTCATGCCAAGGCGCAATTCGGACCGGAGCACGGCCACCGCGATCACTACGGCCACTTCGACCTGCTGGTGGGCCTGCGCGCCGAGACCGAGGTCTTCCCGACGATCTTCGATTGGATCGAGAAGCATCCCGCGAAGAAGAAGGACGCCGCCGCTCAGCCCGGCGCGTCGCCGAAGGCAAAATCGAAACGGTCGTAACGTCGTTCGCGCGGTCGGTCAGGGCGGAAAGAAAAACGGGTCAGGCGAAAACCGCCCAACCCGTTGATTTCTTTGATAGGCCTGGAGGGATTCGAACCCCCGACCAAGGGATTAAGAGTCCCCTGCTCTACCAGCTGAGCTACAGACCCTCGAACGGCGCGCACTTTACGAATGCGCGTGCTTGCTGTCAAGAAATTCCCGGCGTAAACGGATGCTTCGGCACAGGAGCGTGTTGACGGTGGCACATCCCATTCTGGGCGGCCTTTGGCCGCTGATGATCGTGTTCGCGGCGCTCGGCGCTTTGGGCGCGGGCGGGGCAGGGGCGCCGATCGGCGTGGACGACCTGCTCGGCGTTTTCACCACGTCCGGCGATTCGCCCGCGGGATTCGTCGCGGGATACATCGAGTTTTCGCCCGACCATTCCTGGGTATGCGTCACGCATACCGATGTTGATCGCGACCGCGTCGCGGATCAGGTGAAGGTGCGTCGCGGCACCTTCCGCATCGGCGCGCAGCCGTCGGGGACAGTCGTCCGCATGACGACGGATGACGGCGCCGCACTCGCTTCGCCGGAATCGCCCGCGTTCCGCGACCGGCGCGTGATGGGTTTTCGCTGGGAGGGCAGGGCGTATGCGCGCAAGGCGTTCGATCAGCCCTACTTCAACTACGCCGAAGACGAGAAACCCAAAGCGCAGGCGATCGCGGTGCGCAGCGACCCCCCGGGCGGCACCGTGTTCTTCAACGGCGCGGCGCAGTCCGACCGCACCCCGATGACCATCGAGACGCCGATCGCGGGCGTCGATCACGAGGTGCGCGTCGAGATGCCGGGGTTCATGCCCGGCGTGCGTACGGTGAACGCGAAGCCCGGCGAGCGCGTGGAGGTCGAGATCGATCTGCGCGAGGGGCTCGCCGAGCTGTGGGTCCGCTCCAGACCGCGCATGCGCGTGGAGATCGACGGCGGCCTGCGCGGCGACACGCCGCTCAAGCTGAACGACCTGACCCTCGGCGAGCACCGCGTGCGCCTGAGCCTTGCGGCGTCGGGCCTCGAGCACGAGGAGACGGTCGTGCTGAAACGCGGCGAGATCACGAAGATCTCGCGCAACTTCATGGGGCGGCTTTCGATCGACGTCGGAATCGCGGCGGACGTGATGGACGCGGACGGCAAACGCGTCGGCGTCGCGCCGCTCGTCGAAAAATCGCTGCCCGTGGGACGGCATCTGCTCACGCTGCGCGCGCCGGACGGTCGCGAGACACGCGTGAGCGTGGACATCCGCCTGAACGAGCTGACGACGTTCACGCAGCCCTTCGACGCGCTGCCGTGAGGCCCTCACCCCGGCTCGCTTCGCTCGCCACCCCTCTCCCGTCTGACGGGAGAGGGGCCGGGGGTGAGGGCGACTATTCTCCCCCCTTTTCATCGGTTCGCATTTCGACCAATCTCATTCGACACGAAAACGCAGGACGGGTCCGACGTGGCAACGATTGCGCCCGATGAAAACGCCGTAAAGACATTCATCGATCGCTGGCTCGAGTCGAGCGCTCACGAGCGCGCGAACAAGGACCTGTTTTTCATTGAACTGTGCGAAGCCCTCGGCGTCGATCGCCCCGGACCCAAGGACCGCTCGCCCGACTACTGCTTCGAAAAAGACGTCGCCATCGACACGCCGGACGGGCGCGCCTCGACCGGCGCCATCGATTTCTACCGGCGCAACTCGTTTGTCTGCGAGGCCAAACAGGGCAGCGAATCGGGCGACGCGACGATCGGCACCGCGCGGCGCGGCACCGCGACATGGGACAAGGCCATGCGCGCCGCGTTCGGTCAGGCGCTGCGTTATGCGAACTATCTGCCCGACGGCAAACCGCCCTTTCTCATCACGTGCGACATCGGCAACGTCTTCGAAATCTGGACCGGCTTTGGCGGCCAATACGGCGGCTACGGCGCGCGGCGTACCATCGAATTTGCACAACTCGCCGACCCGGCCGTCCGCGAATACTTCGTCAAGATCTTCAACGATCCCCTCGATCTCGACCCCGCCCGCCACGCGCAGCGCGTCACGCGAGAGGTGGCCGCCAAACTCGCGGACCTCGCCCGCGCGCTCGAAGCCGACCCGCACGATCCTGAACTGGTCGCCCAATTCCTCATGCGCTCGATCTTCACCATGTTCTGCGAGGACGTGGGGTTGCTGCCCGACAAACTGTTCACGAGCGCCATCCGCGATCACTGGATTCCGAACCCGCGCATGTTCCAGGCGGGTGTCGAGCAGCTCTGGCAGGCCATGCGCGACGGCTCGCCCTTCGGCTTCGTCGGCAAACTCCTGCGTTTCAACGGCGGTCTGTTCAACACGTGGCAATCGCTCCCCATGACCGAGGCGCAACTGCGCCTGTTGCAGGAAGCCGCCGCGTGCGATTGGGCGAACGTCGAGCCCGCTATTTTCGGCACGCTGGTCGAACGCGCGTTGGACCCCGTCGAGCGCCGCGCGCTCGGCGCGCATTTCACGCCGCGCGAATACATCGAGCGCCTGGTGCGTCCCGCCGTCATCGAGCCCGTACGGGCCGAATGGGAAATCGCCCAGGCCGAGGCGCGGCAGATCATGGAGTCGACCCTCACCCCCGTCCCCTCTCCCGTCGACATGAAGGCCCTCACCCCCAACCCCTCTCCCGTCAGACGGGAGAGGGGTGCCGAAGGCGGGGAGAGGGCTCCTAAAATTGAGATGGCCCGCGAATTCAGGAAAAATCCGACAGATACAGAGGACGTTCTTTGGCAGGCGCTTCGCGATCGACAACTTGGCGGACGAAAGTTTCGTCGGCAGCATCCGGTCGACGGCTATATCGTCGACTTTTATTGTCACGAAGCGCGTCTGGCCGTGGAGGTCGATGGTCCCATTCATGACGGGCAACAAGAACACGACGAGTTGCGACAAGAGGCGATCGAGAAACACGGCATCCGATTCGTCCGCTTGAAAAGCGAAGACGTGGAACTCCGTCTGACGGACTGCCTGCGGGAGATCGAAGCGGCCCTCACCCCCGTCCCCTCTCCCGTCGAGAATGCGGCCCTCACCCCCGTCCCCTCTCCCGTCGGACGGGAGAGGGGTGCCGAAGGCGGGGTGAGGGAACCCTCCGACGCCGACCGGAAAAAAGCGGCCGCCGTGATCCGCCGATTTCACTCATCGCTCGTCCACACGCGGGTGCTCGATCCGGCCTGCGGCAGCGGAAACTTCCTCTACGTCACCCTCGATCTGTTCAAGGAGATCGAGGCCGAGGTTCTGCGCGAACTGACCGACCTGGGCGACCGGCAATCGCTGATGGAAGTCGAGGGCCTGTCCGTCAATCCCGGCCAGTTTCTCGGCATCGAGATCAACCCGCGCGCCCGCGAGATCGCCGACCTCGTTTTGTGGCTCGGCTATTTGCAATGGCAACGACGCGTTTACGGCGAACGCACCCCGCCCGAGCCCGTTTTGCAACCCTACAAAAACATCGTCTGCCGCGACGCGGTGCTCGATTACGACGACGTGAAACCGCGCCTCGACGCGGACGGCAAGCCGATCACGACGTGGGATCAACGCACTTTCAAGACAAGTGCGATCACGGGCAAAGAGGTTCCCGACGAAGACGCTCGCGTGCCGGTTTTCGACTACGTGAACGCGCGTCCGGCCGAATGGCCGGAAGCGGATTACGTGGTCAGCAATCCGCCGTTTGTGGGCGACAAGATGATGCGGTTCGCCCTTGGCGACGGATATGTCGAAACCCTCCGCGCGACCTACCCAAACATGGGTCACAGCGACCTTGTGATGTACTGGTGGGAAAAGGCGGCAGGCTTGGTCCGTGCCGAGAAATTAAAGCGGTTTGGTTTCATTACCACGAACAGCATTACACAGGTCTTCAATCGAAAGGTGATCGAGTGCGCCCTCACGCCCGGTACCTCTTCCGTCGAGAACTCGACCCTCACCCCCGTCCCCTCTCCCGTCAGACGGGAGAGGGGTGCCGAAGGCGGGGTGAGGGGTCCTCGCATAAGTGTCGCCCTCGCTTGGGCGATCCCCGACCACCCGTGGGTGGACGCCGGTGCCGACGTGCGAATCGCGATGACCGTCGGCGTGAGGGCCGATCGTCTTGCAGGTCAACCGGTTTTAGGCGAGGTCACATTCGAGGAGCGTGAGCAGTTTAAAGAGCCGCAGGCCCGGCGTGTGGAGATCGCCTACCGCATCGTTCCGCGCGTCCATGCCGACCTATCGGGAGGGGCCAATCTCACGTCATGTGTTCCGCTTGCCGCCAACGTCGGTCTTTCGTCCTTCGGTATGATGCTCGCCGGACGGGGTTTCGTCTTGAGCGAGAACGAGTACCACCAACTCCTCTGCGGCGGTCGGAACGCGCCGGTGCTTAAGCGCCTCGTCAACGCCCGCGACATTGTCCAGAAGGATCGTGGCCTCTATGTCATTGATTTCTTCGGACTGACGGTAGAAGAGGCGGCACAACGCTACCCCGAGCCATACCAAAGACTCTTGGACCATGTAAAACCGGAACGCGACGCCAACCGTTCAAGCACGATGAAGGACAATTGGTGGTTGTTCGGTCGAACCAGACCAGCACTTAGGGAAACTTTACGCGGCCTTCGCCGGTACGTCGCGGTTCCCGAGACCTCGAAGCACATTCCCTTCGTCTTGGTCGACATCGACGTACTCGTGGAGCACGGAGCCATCGCATTCGCGCTGGAAGATGCGTTCTTCTTCGGCGTGATGTCGAGTCGGCTTCATCACATCTGGTCTCTGGAGGTTGGGTCGACCTTGGAAGACCGCCCCAGATACCGAAACAACACTTGTTTCGACCCGTTCCCCTTCCCCGACGCCACCGACGAACAGAAGGCCCGCATCCGAGAACTCGGCGAGCGGCTGGACGCGCACCGCAAACGCGTGCAGGCCGAACATCCCGATGTGACGTTGACGGGCATGTACAACGCGCTGGAAGCTTTGAGAGCCCTCACCCCCAGCCCCTCTCCCGTCGAGAATGCGGCCCTCACCCCGCCTTCGGCACCCCTCTCCCGTCGGACGGGAGAGGGGCTGGGGGTGAGGGCCTACAACCTCGCGTTCCACGAGCGGGCGCTCATCGGCATCCTGAAACAAATCCACGACGAACTCGACGCGGCGGTCGCCGAGGCTTACGGCTGGCCGGTCGATCTGCCCGACGACGAAATTCTTACGCGGCTCGTCGCCCTCAACCACGAGCGCGCCGAGGAAGAAAAGCGCGGCATCGTGCGTTGGCTGCGTCCCGAGTTTCAGAATCCGGGTGGACGCACGAAGCCCGCGCAGGCGGAAATGGACGTCGACACGCCGGAACCCGCGAGCCCCAAGCCCCAGGCCGCAAGCCTCCCTTGGCCGAAGGAAGTGCCCGAACAGCTGAAGGCGATCCGCGACTGGCTCGCGTCGCAACCCGGCCTGTGGTCCGCGAGCGATATCGCCGCCGCGTTCAAGGGCGCGCGCAAAAGTGCCGTGGAAAAACACGTGCGTTCGCTGGAGAGCCTCGGGCTGTTGGTCTCGGCGGGAGACGGCGACGCCGCGCGCTGGGGCGCGGTGAGCCGGTAGCGGGGTGAGGCCCTCACCCCGGCTCGCTTCGCTCGCCTCCCCTCTCCCGTCATGACGGGAGAGGGGCCGGAGGTGAGGGTCTATTACTCCGCGCAGCCGTCGTCGCCTTCGGAGCACTTGAAACGCACGTGCAGGTGATCGCGGTGGCCGGGGACGTGGCGGATGATCGCCTTCGCGCGCGGGCCGCGCGGATATTGGAACCACGCTTCTAGGCGCTGCGGCGGGTAGATCTCGCGCACGTGTTCGTAGAGAAGACGTTGCACCGAATTGTCGATGAAGATGTACTGGACGCGCTCGGTGAGCAGCATTGTCTCGATGAGATACCAGGTGCGTTCCACGTCGAAGTTCGCGGTCGTGGCGGGGATGAACATGCGGCCGGGCGGCTTGCCGAGGTAGTAGAATCCCAGGTCGATGTCGCGGCCCGATTGGTGGCTGCGGTGCGGCGCGATCGGCCCGCCTTCGCGATGCGAGATGTCGCCGAGTACGAGGTCATGCGCGTCGGGGAATGCGCGGCGCGTCTCCTCGATCGCGACGGCGAGCAGCGCCGCCGTCTCGTCCGTCGCCCAGCACTGATCGGGATTCACCACGACCGCGCCGGGGAACGAACGCAACTGCACGCCATTTTCGAGCCGCCCCGCATTCGGCCGTCCGACCGATCGCGACATCCCAACGGGACTTGTGATGTTAGGCACGGTTCTTTCGGGGATTTTCGCGGCGCAGGACGAAAGCGCGGGCGCGACGGCAAGAGCGAGAAAAAGCGCCGCGAGGATTCTACGCATGGGTGACTTTATCCGCCGCGCGGATATTTTTGTCGATATGCCGCCGCCCGGGAATCCCGCGAACAGGCGAAAGTCACGCGGTCGGAACATCGCGGTCAATCGAAATCCCGGCGAACGCCGGCATCGCGGCGCCGCCCGGATCTTGATCGGTCCCGGCGGCGGGGGTAAGGTACTTGGACAGAACGTCGGAGGCCGCGCGTGGACAAATCGAATCTGTCGGACTTTTTCGATCAGGCCAGGGACAAGGCTCGGCAGGTCTCGCGGGCGCTCGTGCTCTTCGAGCCCGAGCCGCCGTTTCGCGGGCGCGGTCTGCTGACGGTGCTCGTGACCACGGCGAGCCTCATCACGGTCACGATTCTCGGCGGCGTCACGCTGTCCTCCCTCGTCGTACTGCTGCTCGCGCTCGCGCTCATCATGCTGATTCTGACGCGCGTGCTGGGGATCGATTTCGACGTCGCGCCGGAGGAGATCTTCGGCTTCCGACCGTAGTCATGTGATGTTTTTCGTGGATGACGCACTGCGTTTTGTGACGGGTCGTTGACGCATGGACATTGCCCGCCTCGCGGATTTTCCCGACATTCCGGTCGACGTTTCGGCGCGCGTGGTCGTCAACCGCGGTCACCAGTTCCTCGTCTCGCAGGCGGCGCGGGTGAGTTCGGGCGGCATCTCGCTGGTCGTGCGCGAAACGCTGCCGCTCGGCGCGCTCGTCGACATCGAGTTCGCGATTGTGGACGAGCTGCACCCCTATCGCGGCGAGGCCCGCGTGAAGTCCTGCGAGCCGGGGGGCGCGAAGGGCGAGTACCAACTCGACCTCGAATTCACGCGCGTCACGCACAAAAGCCTGACGTTTCGCGAGACGCTCATCGACTGGAATCGCAAGCGACGCGTCGTCGTTCAGCTCGCCGTCGATGCGGCGCAGTACGTGCGCCATCAGGCCAGGGGCAACCGGCTCGACGACAAGGATTTCGGCCTGCGCGGCGCGGGGCATCGGCGGTCGGTGCTGCTGATTCACGGATTTCTGGGCACGCGCGGCGCGATGTTCCTGATGGAGCAGCACCTCAAGGCGAAGGGATTTCCCGTCTTTTCGATCACGCTCGGCTGGCTCAACGTCCACGACATCAACCGTTCAGCGCAGCAGATCGCCGAGCGCGTCGAAACGATCCGCCGCAGGTTCGACCTCGACCGAATCAACATTCTCGGTCACTCGATGGGCGGTCTGATCGGCTTGCAGTACATCAAATGCTTCGGCGGCGCGGATCACGTGAACAAGCTCGTCACCGTCGGCACGCCGTTCGGCGGAGCTCGGCTCGCGACGGCGGCAATGATCGCGATGCCGTGGTTCGGCCTGATCGCGCCGAGCACGCGCCAGATGCAGCCGCACAGCCAATTCCTGTCGCAATTGATCGCGCCGCCGCTGCCGGACGGCGTGCGCGTCGTCTGCCTCGCGGCGATGCACGACGCGGTGGTGCATCCGCGGGCGTGCGTGCTCGACGGCGCCCGCAACATCCTGATGGCGACGAATCACGCCGGGCTGGTCGTGTCGCCGCGCCTGTTCGCCATCGTGGAGCGGGAACTCGGCGGACCGACGGCATCGCCGGAGCGGCGACGCGCGGACCTGGCGATCGTTCGTGACGAAGAGGCTCAGGGCGCGGCGGTCGATCCCGCCATTTGAAACGCGGCGAGCGACGCGGACCGGGCGTCGGCCCCGTAGCGCCGCTGTACGATTCGCTCCGCAGTCGTCACCGGCATCACCTGTGCCATCTTGAGCCGCGTCCCGTAAAACGAGAGCGTGAGAAGCTGCCCGCTCGCGCCGTCGTCGCCGAGAAACTCACCCAATGGAATGTCCACCGGTCCGAGCCCCGCGAGCCCCGCCACGCGCGAGCCGGCGAGCACGACTTCGGCCCCCGCGGCAAGCGACGCGCGCACGGCGTCGACGTCGGCCGCTTGCGGCAGAACGACGATGTGAATCCCCTCGGATGTCGGCGGGACGGGGTTCGTTCCGATGGTCACCGGCAACCCCCGGACGAGATAGGCGGCCGATTCGCCGGTTTCGTCACCGTCGAGGAGCACTCTCCGGATGCCGGCGTCACCGATTCGCGCCCGCGCGCCGAGCGCCCGCAGTAGGAACGCATCGGAAGCTTCGCCCGCGTCCCAGAAGGCCGCGAGGTCGTATTTGCGGATCTGCGGCAGAATCGAATACACGGGACGCAGCCGCTGCGCGATGGGGTCCTCGGCCTCGGCGCCGGAGCCGGTGACGATGCGCGTGACGCGCACCGACGCGGGGTCGAATCCTTCCGGCGCGCGCACGGTGCCGCCGATGGCGATGGTGCGGATCTGGTAGGGATCGAAGCGCGTGACCGGGGCGTCGGCGGCGAACTCCGCCGGCACGAGCAGGGGGTAATTGGGGAAATAGGTCGAGACCGTCGGCGAGGATTTCGATGCGCAGAAGGCGACGTTGCTGACGAGCGGGTTGTCGCCGTTGACGGCGACGATCTCGAGTCGTCCGTCGAGGGCATCGACGGGCATGAGGCCGAGAATGGCGTGATCTGCGAGAATCGCCTCGGTGAGCTCCTCGGCGGTGTCGAAGGTCCGCAGTTCCGCGACCAGCGGAGCGTCGAGCTGCGCCGACAGGATGCGCGCGAGCGGACCGACCGAGCCGAGCACGATGGGGCCGGGCTCGCCGTTCAATTCCTTCCAGTCCCCGATCTTGCCCGCGAAGACGTCGCGCAGACGCTGCGTCGAAACGCGGTTCACGAGTTTCTGGTGCGAGCACGCGAGGGCGGGGATCAGCCGTGACGGCACGATCGGGTTGAAGTGCCACTCGGTCGGAACGCTCAGCACGAGCGAGGAAAACTCGATCGGCGGTCGTTCCTGAAACGACTTTCCGATGACCTTGAGGAAGTTGCCGTAGTAGATCTTTTCGAGCAGGTCGTCGGACAGCGCGAGGCCGCCGAACTCGCGCGGTACCCACGCGCGCGCCTCGTCCATCAGGCGCATCCGGTTCGTTTCGCGCTCCAGAAACGCGCGATACGCCTTCTGCGTCTGCATCCCCCACACGCCGTGGCGATAGAGCCGGTGGTCGAACTGCAGGCCGCCCGCGAAGAGGATGCGGTCTTGCCAAAGCGTGAAGACTTCGGCCGCGGCGTCGCCCTGCTCCAGGATCTCGCCGAAACGCTGCTCGAACCCCGGTCCGCCGTCGCCGCCGATGGAAACGTACAGATTATTGTGCAGCTCCATCGCGGTTTGCACGAGCGCGAGGTCGCCGGGCATGCCCAGCAGCCCCGCGCCGATGACGCGCATCTCCGGGTGGTCGAAGAGCACCGCCGACAACTCGTCGAGGAATTCTCGCCCGGCGATATGCGCGAAGACCGGCACGCCGTACAGCTCGACGTACTGATACAGCCCTTCCATCTCCGGGGCGTCGAGCCGGCGCTCTCCGGTCTCGCCGCGCCGCCAAAGCGCCAGGCCCCGCGCGCCGCGCTGGTGCAGGGCCTTGAACGTTTCGAGCGGCGCGGGATCGTCGGACGCGATGGTGACAAAGGGGATGAGAATGCCTTTCGACTCCTCGAAGGCCTTGAGCACCAGTTCGTTGGGATCGGGGGTCGGGCCGGGGTCGGGGAAAGGGGCTTGGACCGCGGGCTCGCGGCTTCCGGCGATTAACGCTACGCCGGTCAGTCCCGCCTGCTGGATGGAGTATACCAGCTCGTCCGCCCGGTCCTCGCGCGTCAGGTATTCGTGGGCAGAGTAGACGGGTTTTTCGTCGTAGTACGCATCGCGGCAGCCGCTGGCCCCGGCGAGGGCCAACATCGCGAAAACAATTAGGAATTTTCGTCGCACCATGCCGCATGGTCCCCCGAAGCGCGCGGATTCTTCCACAGGGGCGAAACGGTGTCAAACGGCGCCGCCAAATGACGCACTGGAAGTCGGGAATGCGGCCTCTCGGCGCGGCCGCCAGAACCGAAGATCAGTCCATCGCGCGTGTGGTGGGAGTGGTGCGGGTGAGCCGATCCTTGGGCCTGCGCCGCTACGCTCGCAGGGAAATGCACCGAAACCATTCAGCGTTTCGACGTTGAAACAGTTCATCGCCGATCAAATTCTTATGTCGATAGCCGACCTGTGCCGCGCCACCGGTCATTCCGATTGCTCGCGGTCTGTCATCCTGAGCGCAGCGAAGGATCTTCCCGTCCAAAAAGACCAGTCGTTTCAACGGTTTATCCGTTGCCATTTCATGTTTTACTGGAAGAATCTCAGCAGCC
>JADLEX010000098.1 GCA_020845895.1 Deltaproteobacteria bacterium
CCACACCGGAATCTCCTTCGACTTCACCCAGTCCACCCACCGGTCATTCTCCCCCAGCCGTTTCACCTCGCGCACGCCGACCGACCGCCGCGCGTTTTTCCGCACGACGCAGTCCACCCCGCGTAGCTGAAGACACCACAGGTCCGCGAGCGCGGAGAATCCGCGATCCCCCAGCACCACATCCCCGGCCCGCAACCCCGGCCACATCCGTCGAAACAGTGTGGTCTCCGCCGCGTGCAGCGAGTCCCAGGCCAGGTCGAGCATCGCCCCCGCGGCCAGGGAAAAGATCACCGCGATCCGCGCCACGGGAAAGCCGCATCCGGGCTTCTGCGTGCGCGGCTGAGGGAACGCCGTCTGATTGGACGCGCTGTCCGGCATCGACACGGCCGAGCCGTCCACGACGACGACGTTGCGCCCGCACCACAGACCTCGACCGGCGAACCGGGTCTCCATGCTTCGCAGCAGCGACCCGTGAATCTCCCCGAGCCACGCCGGATCGAGACGCGCGCGGGCCTGGCAGTAAGCGGACGTGCTCGCCGAGGCGACGCGCCCGCGAAAACACGGTCGACGAAATGCAAGCCCTGTCACGCCAGATCCTCGATGCTTCCACCAAGGGCGTCCCAAAAAGAAAACGCGGAGATTCCGCGTAGATAGGGGCTTATCTTGGCGCCATTCGGGACCATTCAGGGCAATTCAGGGCCATTCCGGACACAATACAGCCATTCAGGACACAATACCGATCTTGGGCGCATAGAGGTCCACACTACGGCTTCGACGGGCTGTGCCAGTGGCCGATTCGTGCGAGTGGGATGTGATGGACTGCACCGGCGCTCCCGTGTGCGTGCAGGTCGCAGCCACAGACTCCGAGAGGTCGGCCGAGGTCGCGTCGTAGAGACCGGGGACACGCACCCGGGGGCACGCTGCGTCTCCCCGGTGTTGGAGAAGGTTTATTCGGGTCCTGGCCGGGATCGAGGTGATGGCGGGTTGCCACACATTTTCCGGATTCGACGGCGCAGGGTTTGTGCTATGATCGGTCGCCCGCCGCGTGATCGGACGGGCAAGGAGGGTATTTCGATGCGTGCGTGGCTGTATGCCGTGCTGATTTTGGCGATTGCTTCCCTGACGGTCGCGGGTTTCGTGGCCTGCGGCGGCGATGACGACGACGACGAGGAAGAGACCGGCGACGACGACGGCGGGGACGACGACGACGCGTCCGACGACGATGACGACGATCTGGCGGACGACGATCTCGCGGATGACGACGCCGACGACGACCTCGACGACGACGCGGCGGACGACGACACGTCCGAAGGCTGCGATCCGGTCGGCGACGAAGCGGTGACCATCTGCGACCCGGTCTACACCGAGGAGACGGAATTTCTGCAGGCCGTCAACGGTTGGCCCGTTTCGGTGAACGTGAATTACGAGGGCGAGATCCCGGCGGACACCGACCTGTGGCTCGACTGCCGCCCGCAGGAGCAGTGGCCGAATTCGCTGCCCCTGGACTCGCTGGCCGGAGACGATATCGGCATCATTCCGTGGAGTCTCGCGCTCGCCTATCACCAGATCCCGCCGGGCTTCACCGGTCAGGCCGACGTCAATGCGAGTTGCGACCTCGTGATCGTCGACGCGAGCGATCTGCCGGTCTCGAACACGCTCGTCCTGACGATTCTGGTCAAGGCGGGCGGACCGGTCTGATTGGAAATCCCTGGACAACACGGCGGCCCGGTTCGCGCCGGGCCGCCGGTCATTTGGGCGACGGATTCTTCGGTTTGGGATTTTTTGCGGGATCGTCCTCGCCCATCAGCTCTTTGCGGCTGGGGCGGTCTATGTACTTGAACACCGGCGGCGCAAAGTGCGTCGCGACGATGTCATCGGGCAGCGGCGCGAACGCGCGCCACGCATCGAGCCCGACGAGATCGCGGCGCAGCAGCCCAAACACGGTCTGCCCGGCCGCGTCGAAACGCACCGGAACATAAAGCCGCAGCGTGTCGTCGGCGATGTAGAGGTCGCGCTGCGCCCATGCGACGGTGTGCGCGAACTGCCACTCACGCGGCTTGGGGCCGTCGCCCTCGTAGCGCTCGGGCCACGTCAGGATCACGTCGGGCGCGCGGTCGAGCACGTATCGCGTGTCGAATTTTTCGTGGCCCTGCCGCCGCTGGCCGGTCGCGATTTCCTTGCGCCCGATGTGCAGATCGACGAGACCCACCATGTCGAGGACGCGCCGGTGGGCGTAGTAGCCGAGCGCGCCGATGGGCAGCGTGGCGATGGTCGAACCCTCGGGCGTCGTTTGCGCGAGTGTCCGCCCGACCATGCCCCAGTCACGCGTCCATTTCACGAGCCGGTCGGCTTTGTACACGTCCAGAAACAGCGACACGCCGGACCACATCCACCATGCGAGAAACAGCCCCGCGGCGACGCGCAGGTTGGGCGCGCGTTCGGGCTCGCGGCCCTTGGCGATCGCGCGCGCGTCCCACCATGGACGCACGACGCGCCACGCCGCCAGCGCCGCCGGAGCGATGACCGGCACAAAGAAGCGGTGGAATGGGAAGAAGTCGCCGCCGACGGCGATGACGTAGGCCGTCTGCACGAGGGTCATGCCCATCGCCGCCCACCACCAGCGCGGCAGGGCGAGGCGATCGGCGTGCGGCATTTTCAGCCAGCGCCACGCGCACGCGGCGGGGAAGACGAGCGAGATCACGGCCGAGAGCCAGTATTGCACGCCCTTCTTCGCGAGTTCGAAGCTCGTCGATCCCACCTTGGCCGCAAAAGTGTTGGGCATGAAGTAACCGAAGTATCGCCAGCGCCATAGCCAATACGCGCCGAACACTCCTATCACGATCGCCGCGAAGAGGGCCGCGCGGGCGAGACGGTCGCGGCGCGCCGGCCACGGCAGAATCCATGACAAAAAGAGCGGCACCGCGAGCAAAATCGCGTCGGGCCGCATGAGCCCCGCGCCCACGGTGATGAGCGCGCTGGCGATCGGCAAATTTCCCCGCTCGATCTCCCGCAGGTGCAGCGCCAGCCCCGCGGCGTAGAGCAGCGCGACGATCGGCGTCTCCATCGCCGACGACGACCAGACGAGGCTGGCGGGCGTGAGAAGCACGAACAGCGCGCCGGCGACATCGACCGACGCGGCGCGTCCGCCGAACGATGTGTCCCGCTCGCGTCGATAGATATGGAGAAGAATGGCGAACACCCCCGCCCACGCCGCGAGGCCGAGCGGCACGGCGACGAGATCGAGACGGCGCACGCCGAGGAGCGCGAAGACGGAGAGCAGGACCATCTGGCCGAAGGCGGTGCAACCCTCGACAACCTCGCCGGGATTGAAGACGATGCCTGCGCCCGCCGCGAGGTTGCGGCTGTACGTCATGGTGATGTACGCGTCGTCGACCGGGCCCGTGATCGGCAACGCGATCCACGCGACGACGAGCACCGCGAATGCGGCGATGAAGATGCGCGCTGATTCGGAAGTTCTCGTCACGGGGCGGTGAATCCGTTCAGGGTCGAAACGGCGGCGAATATACCGTCTCGCATGCCGGGACGTCCATGCCGCGCCCGGGTTCCGGTCCGGCGGCGAATCGGAGAGTTCGATGGGAAAAAAGGTCGCGCTCGCATTCGGGGCTGTCGTCATGGCCACGCTGATCGCAGCGGTCGTTTGGGGTATCGCTCCGCGAATGTGGCCGTTCGAGGGGTTCCGGAAACACGCCGGTCCCTCGATGTCGCTCGTTTTCGTGGGCGACACGGGGCAAGGCGATCAGGCCAAGGACTTCGTCGCCAAGCACGGCTACCGCAAGTCCTTCGAAAAAATCCGTCCGCTCATCCGCGAACACGACTTCCTGATCGGAAACCTCGAAAGCACGCTGACGGATGAACCTCCGTTCCCGGGGCGCGAAACGAGACCGACGCAACCTCCGGAGGCCGTGAACGCGTACGCCGCCGAAGGGTTCGACGTCTTCGGTCTCGCCAACAACCACATGATGGACTTCGGACCGAACGGGCTGGCCGATACCCTCGCGGCGCTCGAGGGCGCTGGAATTCGATATTTCGGAGCAGGTCCGAACGAAGCGGCGGCGCGCGAACCGGCGATCCTTGAAAAGGACGGCCTGCGCGTGGCCCTGCTCGGGTATTGCCAGAACAATCGGCGCCTTCAAAAGGAAGCCGCGTACGCGGGACCGGACGGACCCGGGGTTGCCCGGCTCGATCCGAACATGGTGCGCGCCGACGTCGAACGCGCCCGCTCGCGCGCGGAGTACGTCGTCGTCGTGGTGCACTGGCTCGGGAATTACCGCCGAATCGAGGAAAAAAATGAAACGCTCATCCGCGAAATTGCTGCCGCGAAACCCTCGTTGATCGTCTGCCACGGGCCGCACATGCCTTGGCCGATCGATCTCGTCGATGGCGTTCCGGTCCTCTACTCCATCGGCAACTTCATCTGGCACAGCAAGGGCCAGTTCAAACAGGAAGGCGTCGAGGATTTGGGTTATGGACTGGCGACCAACGTCACCATGGACAAGTTTGGAATCCGCGGAATTCGATTGACGCCTTACGAGTGCAACAATCGCAAAGTGAAGTTCATTCCGGCCCCCGCGACAATCGGGCAGTCGCGCGAACTCTTCCGCCAACTGCTTCGCGTACCGCGAGGGAGGGTCCGGGAGGACGGCGCCTCGGTGATCTGGCGACCGTAATCGACTACGAGCGCCGATACACGAACTCGTAGCCCTGTACCGCGATCACGTCGCCGTCCTTGAGAAACGATTCCGCCATCTCGACGCCGTTGAGCAGCACGTTCTCGACCTCGGGATCGGCCTTGCGCACGCGCAGCCGTCCTTCATTGCGCAGCACGCGGATTTCGAACGCCGCGTCGGGCACGAACTCACCATCGAGTACGTACGCGCATTGGGGGTTTTTCCCCGCCACCCACGACGACCCCGTCATCGCCGCCAGGTTGATCTCATCGCGGCTCGCACCTTCGGGCGCGTTGGCGACGTTCAACTTGCCGCCGACATCGGCGATGCGCGGCGAACGCAGCACGGTGCGTCGCAGCACCACGACCACGCCGCCCAGAATGATGGCGACCACGACGGCAATGCCGGCAACGTAAGGCCAATCGCTCTTCACCGTGTAACTGAACGTCCCCTTCCAGCTCGCCTGATCGCCCTCGAAGACGACATGCGCCTTCGACGAACGCAGTTCGATGATCGCCCGCTGCGGCCCTTTACCGAAACCCGGTCGCAAACGGATCTCGAGTTCGTCGAGGCCGAGCTCGGACCCGGACGCGATCGCGATGTCGTTTCGCAGGATCTCGAAAAAGGACTCGTCGTATTCGATCGTGAATACCGGTCCCGTGGGGATGAACGAGTCGGACTTGAACGCGATGCGTCCCGCATCGACGCGGCCGGCGGTGATGTCGCCCTGCGAGTAGCCGCCCAGATCCCATGTCGGGCCGTCGGATTGCGCAACCACGTGGCCGGGCGGCGTCACCTCGACCTTCACGCGACTCGTCGGAGGCGAGAGATCGGCGTCCAGATAGACGTAGAGTTCGGGTGCGCCGCTCTCCAGAAACAGCGGCATCCGGCCGGTCGTTTCCGTCGGCAACGTCAGGCGCACCTTGGAGGTCACCGTCTCGAGACCCGATTGCAGCAGTTCATTCGCCCCGCTCAACCGAAACGTGATGTCGGTCGCCGCCGATGCGGGCGTCTGCGTCGCCGGGGTTTCGATGGAGACTCCCGCTCCCGCCGGGGACTGCGTGACGGGAGAATCCTCGACGGCCGCCGAGAGCGACGGCGGCGAGCCCGCCTTGATGACGATGCCCGAGTTGAAGACGAGCGTTCCGCCGACGTAACGGCTAGGGTCGCGCAGCCCCTCGGCGTACACCAGGTCTTCGGCCGCGAGGCGCACCATCTCGGTCGGAGGCGGAAGCGCCTTGTCCTTGATCCGATAGACGCCGCGCGCCGATTGCGCGATGCGGCGTTCCTCGAACAGCTCGGCATCCACGGTCTCGTCGGGAATCTTGCCTTCCATGTAAACGCGCGTCAGCCAGAAGCGCCCATCCATCTCGTCGCGATGCAGCTCGGCACCCTGGACGATGTGCGGGTAGCTGGCCGACTTCACGGCATTCTTCCCGTCGGAAAAGACGACCAGCTTGTGCTGGTGCGTGCGCGCGTACTGAATCCGCAGGTCGCGGTCGCGGGGCACCAGGGAACGCAAGTGATTGAGCCCCTCGACCGTCGCGTCATACAGCGCCGGCGTCAGGTAATCGTGGGCGAGCGACGCCTCATGGAATCCCGGCCACGGCTCCTGCGCGCCGCGCGACGGGCCGTAGGTGGGCAGCAGTTTCGACATGGGCGGCTCGGCGCCCGGGGGCGTTGCCTTGCCTTTTTTGGGATCGAGATACTCGGCCAAGGCGTCGACATCCAAGTCGTTCGTGATCTCGAATTTTCGCCAGGGCTCGAAAGGGCCGTCGCCGTCGAAATCGACCACGCCGCGCGAAAACGGCACGACGTACGCAACGACGGGTTTATTCGCGAGACGCAGCTCATCGATGATGTGCTCGAATGTCGCCGGCAGCATGTCGTCGGTGCGCCGGCCCATGTAGCATTTCACGCACCCGGTCATCGTGTTCGTGACATCGACCATGTACACGAAGACCGACCGGGTGACCGGTCGGTCCGCGGCGATCGCGGGCGCCCCAAGAACGCACGCCGCCATCAGTGCCAGCGTGAGATATCCGATCGCGCATCGCCCAAGTCCGCGAGAGTGCCGGGGATTCATGCCGCAAGTCTAGAAGCGGCGCGCGCCAAGATCAATGCGTGGCCACCAGGGTCGGCCGGCTGCTCAGATCGACACCGGGGCCCGCAGATTGAAGAACCGACGCACCATGTTCCAGGTGAGCTCGCGCCTCCACAACATCTCCAGCGCGGTCAGGCCGAGTTTCACGAAATTCGTGAATCCCGACAGCCACATGACGACGCCCGGGTTTCGCCGAAGCGCGGGCGAGCGGCCCATCCACGCGATCAGCGCGCGGGGCACGAAACTCTTGCTCGTCAGATGGTAGAGCGCCATGAATAAACGCTCCTCCGCCGGGCGCGTCATCGTGTCGTCGGCGCGAAACTGCGTGAGCACCTTGTCGCAGACGCCGGCCACCTCGCTCGGTGAGACGATATTCTGCTCGAGCAGCGACTCGGTCAGATCGGTCCCCGGCCACAGCGACAACGAAAACGAATAGAGGTCGAAAGGCCGCGCCATGCGAAGCAGCAGATCCAGCGTCGCCTCGCGGTCCTGCGTTGTGGTCGTCGGGATATCGAGGATGATCTGATAACTCGCCTTCACGCGATGGCGGCGCAGGATGCGGCTGACCTCGACCACCCGGTCGTCCGAGTGGTGTCGCCCGAAGAGCCGGCGATTCACGTCTTCCGACGCCTGCACGCCCATCAGCACGTGATCGAGGCCCGCGCTCTTCAATTCGGCGATGTTCTCGTCCGCGACGACGCGCGGGTCGGTGAGAATCTCGAAGGGCCAGTCGAACTCGGCTTTGTAGAGTCGGGCGAACTCGCGCGTCCACTCACGGTCGAAGGGAAACAGTTCGTCGTCGAACCGTATCCGCGTGAGACCCGGGAAACACTTGCGCGCGTAACGCAGTTCCTCGATCACGTTTTGCGGCGAGCGCACGCGGAAGTACATGCCCTTGCCCTTGTAGATCTTGCGCAGGATGTTGACGTCGCAGAACTTGCACGAAAACGCGCAGCCGCGCGACGAGAGCATCAGATAGATTCGCTCGCCGATCACCGGATCGCCCCGATCGAAGCGGTCGCCGTCGATCACCCACTTGAAGTCGTGGCTGTGGTAGTCGCGGAACGGCAGGCGATCGAGATCCTGCACGAGATCGCGCACCTCGTTTCGCCGGATCGTCCCGCCCACATTGGCCCAGATGCCGGGGATCGCGGTCGCGTCGCCTCCGGTTTCGATGGCCCGGGCGAGCTCGACAATCGAGTCCTCTGCTTCGCCCACGGCGAGGTAGTCGCAGTGGTGGATGCCCACCTCGCGGTCAAACGAGATGTGCGCGCCGCCGAATGCGACCGGCACGCCGAGCCGCTCGCGAATCAGATTCGAAAACTGGATGCCGACCTTCAGATACGCGCCCGCGCGCACTGAGATGCCCACGAACCCAATGCCCTGGTCGCGAAGAAGGCCGAGCATCCGTTCGATTTCGGTTTCGGTCGGGCCGACGTAGTGATGATGCAGGTAGTCCTTGAAATAGATCTCGTGGACCTCAAACCCGGCCCGGCGCAGACACGCGGCGAGCAGACGCACGCCGTTGTTCTCGAACACGTACAGCGAGATGAGCGCGATTTTGAGCCGCATGGTCGACGCGTCGCCTTCCGCTCCGCCCGAAATGCCGGGACAGGATCGGGATTTATACCACGGCGCGGTCGAAAAATCCGCCGCCCCTATCCACTTCGTGGCCGGCGTTACGGGGATTCGTCACGGTCGGATCTCAATCGGCGTTCCATCGGCCACCGCGTCCCAAAGCTCGTCGATCTCGTCATCGGTCATCGCGATGCACCCGAGGGTCCAGTCGGTCCGTGCGTGATTCTTGCCGACCCACGACCACGACGGCGGGAGGCCGTGGATCATGATGTCGCCGCCGGGCGGGCAGCCCTCGCGCTTCGCCTCGGCGCGGTCGGCCTCGTCGGGATACGAGATGCGCAGGGAGCGGTGATAGGCGCTGCTGGGATTGCGTCCCGCGATGCGGTAGCGGCCCTCGGGCGTGCGTCGGTCGCCTTCGCAGCGCTTGTCGCCCTCGGGGTTCGTGCCGAGCGCGACGCGGTAGCGGCGAAGCTCACGATCACCGCGGAACAGCGCGAGTTCACGCCGTCCCTTTTCCACGAGGATGCGATCGGCCTTTTCGGTGAGCGGCAAAAGATCGGTTTCGATTTCGGGTTCGGTCGGCTGTGGCGTCGCGGGCGCGCACCCGAAGACCGGCGTCAGGAGGATGATCGCCCACGAGAACACTACGGCCCTGAATCGGGGCATGATGCGCCTCGCCACCCGGGACAGGCGGCGCGACAAACCGCGACGCCTTGCCCGATGCGCGAAATGACCGGACGGCCCTTTCCATGGGACGACATGCGCCGAGCGCATTCGGTTCCCGGCCCGACGGCTCACCGAGCCGAATTTCCCGACGATCTTGCTTGACAGTGCAAACGCGCGCGTGACAAATAGCCGCGTGTTTCGCTCCCCGCTCAAACATTCGCTTCACCCGCTCGCAGCCGCATTCGTCGTGGCCGCGGCGGTGTTCGCGTTTTCCGCCTGTTCCGACGACGACAAGGCGGACGACGGCCCGCCGTGGTTCGACTGCGAGCCGATGCTCGCCAAGCTCGACGAATGCGGCGTCGTGATCGCGTTCGACGACCTCACCGAGGCCGACCCGGAAGAGGCATACGAATCCTGCCAGTTCGCCAAGGGCAACATGTGGCTTGCCGCATACAAGTGCTACAAGGAAAAGCCCGCCTGCGACGATTTCGCCGAGTGCCTGCCCGAACACGGATTCATCACGCCCGCGGAAATCGGCGACGACGACGCGGATGACGATGCGGCGGACGACGACACGGCCTGACATTGCGCGTCGTCCGGAATCCGGCGACTCGATCCCACGACCTGACTCCCCGCGCCTTGACCGGCTCCGCGCCGCCGTTTAGACATTCCCCGTTTGCGTCGCGGCCATCCGTTCATGAAGGCAGGGGTCCACGTGTCGCTCGACAAGACCCGGGTTCTGCGCCGAAAAAAGCGCGCCCGCACGGTGCTGCTGATCGTGCTGCTCGTCGGTGCGTCCGCTCTCGCCGGGGTCTCGTGGCTTCTGCGCGGCAAGGACCGACTCATCTCGGCGAAAATCGACGCCGCTCTCGCGGTCGTGGAACGCAAGACGGGCCTTCGCATCGGATACGAGACATTCACGACCAACATGACCAGCAGCGCGTCGTTTACCGGCGTGCGCGTGGCGATGAAGGACGGACCCGTCGGCGCGGAAACGACACTCGCCGAGGTCGGGCGCGTCGATCTGGAGTTTGAACTCGGTCAGAGCGCGGCCGCACCGGCGCGGCTGCGGCAGATCACGCTCGCGGCGCCCAAGGGTACGATCGAGCTGGACGAGAGCGGAAACCCAAGGCTACCCGCACCGCTACTGGAGCGCATCAGGCGGCTTTCGCATACAGACCTGGAACTCCCCGCGCCCAGCGAAAACGGCAACGGCAACGGCGGCGGGATCGGCGGCGTCGACCCCGAGGCGCTCATGCGCGCGGCCATGTCGTCGCTGCTCGGATTCGAGATCAACCTGCGCGGCGGCGCGCTCAAGTTCATCGACCGCCACTACGCCAAGGCCGGACCGGGGGTGCTGGAGACCCGCGACGTGTCGGGCCGCGTCTTCATCGACCTGCTTCGCCGGCGGCTCGACACCGATATCCAGGGGCTCGTCGTGGGCGGCGGCGGGGCGTTCGAACTGCGCGCGATGGTCAAGGACGATGCGCGGTTTTTCGAGCTGCGCGGCAAGGATCTGTCGCTGAATCCCGTCGCGCCCTATCTGTCGCGCCGCGTGCACGTGGGCGAGGAAACGCGGCTCGACGGGCGCGTTTCCATCACGCTCGAGTCCGACGCCAAGGTGCTGCCGGTCGAGTTCGACGGCGAACTGCGCAACCTTTATCTCGAGGATCCGCGTCTTGCGAGCGCGCCGCTTCGCGACGTCTCCGTCCGCGCGGTGGGCCGCGTGGTGGTCGATCCGGTTCAGCGGTTCGTCGAGGTACCCGAGGCGCGTGTGCTCATGGGTCGCGCGCACATGGATGTCGTCTCCCGCGTCGAGTTTCCCGATGGGCGAAAGCCCGTCGTCGATCTGTCGCTTCAGTCGAAGGAGTTGCCGATCCAGGCCGCCCTCGACGCGATTCCCAAGGACTTCGCGCCGAAGCTGCAAGGGGCCCAGGTCGAGGGACGCATGTCGCTGCGCGTTGATCTGAACGTCGATCTGAACGATCCCAACGCGACCGTCTTCGAGCCGTCGGTCGAGGTCACCGACTTCCACGTCATCACGCCGCCGCCCGACGCGAACGTACTGGCGCTCAATGCTCCCTTCGAGCACAAGATCTACAAGAACGGCCAGTACGTGAAAACGATCACGGTGGGGCCGGCGAATTCCGACTTCGTGGCGTACAACGATCTGGGCCGCGTGCTCGTCGGCGCGGTGCTGACCTGCGAGGACGGCAGCTTCTTCCGCCACAACGGATTCGCGATGCGTCACATCATGGACAGCATCCGTACGAATATCCGTCAGGAGCGCTTCGCGCGCGGGGCGAGCACCGTAACGATGCAGACCGCCAAGAACCTGTTTCTCGGCGGCGAAAAAACCGCGTCGCGCAAGTTCCAGGAGATGCTCGTCACATGGTGGCTGGAGGAAGAGCTGCCCAAGGAGCGGATTCTGGAAATCTACATGAACATCATCGAGTGGGGGCCGAAACTCTACGGCGTGGGCCCCGCCTCGCGCCATTACTTCGGACGCAAGCCCAAAGACCTGTCTCCGCTGCAGGCCGCATACCTCGGTTCGATCATCAGCAACCCCGTTGGCTACTATCGCTTTTACGAACGCGGATACGCGGGCAACGGCGCGACGCTGGCGTTCATTCTGCGCAAGATGGCCGAGCGCGGCACGATCCCCGCCGAAATGGTGGAGTGGTGCGATCCCTACCGGCCGAGCTTCTCCAAGGACGGCAAAGCCGCGGCGGGCGGGTGCGTGAAACCCCCGGAAGACGAAGAAGGCGAGGCGACCGGCGGGACGACCGGCGACGCGACGCCGAAGTCTGCGCCGGTAGATGAACCGATCCCGCCACCGGAGGACGAACCCGAGCCGGGACCGTCCGCGGCTGCCGAATGAACGCCGCCGATACGGTTATTCGGGACCGCGGCGGTTCACGATGGCCGACAGCTTTTTCGGCCAGATGCGCTTGCGCCACTCGCGTGGATGCTTGACGACCTGGGCGAGCGTGATGCGCCGCAGATTGAGCTCGATCTTGCCCTGCTCCTTCGCCCAGAATTGGTGGACCGGGCACGGGTATTCGTCGGAGCACTCCGAGAGCCCGAGCAGGCACTTGTGCTCCCAGTTGCCGCCGTGCGTGGCCTGCAGGACTTCCCAAAGGGTGATGTCATTCGCCGGGCGCGCGAGGCTGACGCCGCCGTGGTAGCCTCGCTTCGAGAAGATCAGCCCGGAGACGGTCAGTTCGCGCAGAATCTTGGACAGGTACGACTTCGGGATGTCCGCCGTCTCGGCGATGTCCTTGGCCAGGATCAATTCGTCGTCGTGCTCGGCGATGTACGACAGGGCGACGATCGCGTAGCCGGTGGTCTGGTTCATCGTCAGCATGTGTCCCCCTCGAACCGCGGGTTGTTCCCGCGAAAAGTACGACCGGTGGATGTTCAGGTCAAGAATATTTTAGATGTATGTATCCAAATAAGCCGCGCGTGTCGATCTTTTTCCGCGCGGGCCGGGCAGGGAAATCCAGTTTTTGTTGCCCTCGTCACGATCGGGCGGTTTGGGGTCTCCCGACCCCCGTTCGCGCGTCGGGCGCACGGGGAGTCGCGACAGACATGGCAATTTTAGCGACATCGGACATGGCGATTTTTCGCCGCCTGACTTATCATGAAGGGTCTTCTGTCCGGGGAGTATCGACCCATGCGTTCGACGTTCGGCATCATCACGACGCTTTTGATGGCGCTGGTGTCCTTTTCGGCTTCGGCTGAGCCGCTCGCGATTCACGCCGCTCCCACGGCGAACGGGCTTCGACTCGTCGTCGACATCCCCGAAGTGATCGTGGGAACGACGGTCATCGACGGCGAGACGTGGGACACGCTCGCGATGGACGGCGCGGGACGGATGACCGAGCTCGGCCGGCCGGCGTTGCCTCTCATTCACCGTCTGATCGCGCTGCCGCCCGGGGTCGCAGGCGCCGACGTTCGCGTGGTCGAAATCGACTCCGGCATTCGTGGAAACCTCAAGGTCGGGCCGTGGCAACGACCCCTCGACCGCAACGGCGGAAGCGCCTCGGCCTTCGCGTTCGACTCCGACATGTACGAAACCGACGCCTCGTGGCCGGCATCGCCGATCCGCGTCGGCGCGGTTGCCTCGATCGGCGGTGCGCGGGTACTTCCCGTGACGATCCATCCCGTTCGTTGGCGAGGCTCCGCCAATGAGATCGAAATCGCCTCTCGCCTCGTCCTCGACATCGCATGGACGCACTCGCATTCGGGCGCGCCCCCATCGCGCGTTTCTCGGGCGATCGACGGCATTTTGCGCCGCGTCGCGATCGTTCCGAGTCCGATCTCGGAGGGCGAGGACGCATGGTTGCCCGCGGACGGGACGTACCTGATCGTCTGCGAGGACAGCCTGTGCGAGGCGGCCGCGCCGCTGGCCGAATGGAAGGCGCGCAAGGGATTCGCGGTCGAGGTCGTGCCGGTCTCCGATATCGACGAATCGCCGACCGCGGCGCAGATCAAGGCATTTCTCGCCGATCGCTACGCGAACGACGAACCCGGGCTGGATTACGTGCTGCTCGTGGGCGACGTTGATCAGATTCCGACTTTTCTCGGAATCTGGGGCACTCTCGCCGACCACGATTACACAACGGTGGACGGGGACGACTATTTCGCCGACTTCATCATTGGACGGCTTTCCGGGCAAACGCCGGAAGAGATCGCGGTGCAGGTGACGAAGACGCTTAGCTACGAGCGAGCGCCGGTCGTGACCAACGACGTCTGGTTCACCTCGGCGCTGACGATCTCGGGATCGGACTACTTTGACGACGAAAACGCGGGTTACTGCGCCGACCAGGCCGAGAGCTACGGTTTCCCGGTGGCCGACCGCTACTTTCAGTCCAACGGCCAGAATACGAACGACAACGTGACGGCCTCGCTCGAGGCGGGACGGAGCTGGATCAGCTACTTCGGCCACGGATGGGAAGAGGCGTGGTCGAGCGTGAGTCCGCAGTTTTCGAACAGCGACGCGACGGGGTTGGAGAACACGGGGATGCCGCCCGCGATTTCTTCGATCGCGTGCTCCAACGGCGCGTTCGACTGGGGAGGCGACTGCTTCGCCGAGGCGCTCATGAAGGCCGGCGAGGACAAGGGCGCGGCCGCGGTCTTCGCGGCGGCGCGGCTGACGCCGTTCTTCTACACGGACAGCCTGGGCAAGGCGATGGCGCGCGGTTACTTCTCCGAGGGCATGGACAGCTTCGGCGCGGCGGCGTTTTACGGAAAAATGGGCATGTACGAAGAGTACCCGGAGGCCGCGGGCGGACAGACCGAAGAGGTCATGCAGCACTTCCACATCTTCGGCGATCCCGACTTGCCGGTGTGGAGCGCCGTTCCGAGCGCGTTCGATGAGCCGGTCGCCGCGTGGGACGACGCCGCGAAAATCCTCACGGTCACCATCACGCAGGGGCGCGGCGGCTTCGAGGGCGCGCTGGTGCACGTGTTCGGCGAGGGCGCGGACTTCGTCGCGCGCACCGACGCGGAGGGAACCGTCGTTTTCCCGTATGAGACGATGCCCGCCGAGCCGTGGGAGATTGTGGTCACCGCGCGAAACCGTGTCCCCTTCGAGGGCTTCATCGAGCCGCTCACCGAACCGGGCGACGACGATACCACCGGGGATGACGACACCAGCGGCGACGACGATACGCAGCCGGACGACGACGCGGCCGACGACGATACGCAGTCGGACGACGCCGCCGGCGGGGATTCCGACGGTGCGTCGCGCGACAACGAGGGCGCCTGCGGGTGCTGAACGACGCCCGATGCGGCCCCTGATGTTCGGATCGTGTTCGTAAATCCTTGAAATTCGGCGCTCCGGTGATCGTTCGGTTACAATTCAGTTCCATTCGATGCGCTTAAGCGAACAAATTCCGAATATAATCGAAAAAGTTCGACAATTCGCGAGCTTTGGCGCGATGCGTCAACGTTGATTTCGTGATCTTCGTTACTATTAGTTCACTTCGGGGATTGCTTTCGATTCAAAACGTGCCACAATGAATGTGCGCGTTAGGGGGAACCATGATCGACCCCTGATGTCCCAATCCGACATGACGAGATGAGTGCGGCAGATTCGAAGGACGCGGCGTCTTTTTCGCCCGTCAGGCATTTCGATTCGAGAATGATTGCGGCACGCGGCTTGCTAAATACCTGCCCGAGACCGAAATCGGCCACGGGAGTTGACGAAAATGGAGAGAAGGTTCATGACGATTGTACAAACAAATGACGTTTTTGTCGATTCCGATGAAAAGGGTCGGGATATCGCAATCGAACGCTTGGATACCGCGAAGGACATCGCGATTGTCCGCGTCCGCTCCGCTTTCGACCGCTACTGCGCAGCCTATCTGACCGGAAAGGTTGAAGAATTGGCGGCGCAGGGCGTGCGCGAGTTCGTCCTCGACCTGACCGAAGCCCGCTCCGTTTACCGTCTCGGCATCGCCGAGTTTTCGCTACGCGCCCGCGCCAAGTCGCTCGACGACCGGTTTTCATTCGTCCCGCAAGGCAACGAACTCGACGGCGTCTTCGAGCAGCTCCGCTGGAAACGCGCGGATCTCGCCGCTCTGCGGACCCGGCCCCGCCGGCCGCTGCTGGCGACCATCTCGGCGAAGACCGGTTCGGATCAAAAGCCCGAAGCCCGCGGTTTCATTCCGCTTTCGGCTTCGGAGGCTTTTCTCCCAGTTCCAAAGCCAGCGTGATTGCCGCTTCCTCGGTGGCGACGTCGCCGCCGGAGGCAAACTCCAGCACCTCGGCGTGCGCCGCGGCACGTAGGTCGTCGGATAGCGGCGAGAGCTTCGCGGCCAATTCCGCAGGCGCGGAAATCGTCAGCCGGCGCAGCGGAAAATTCTGATTGACCTGCCGCTCGGTCTTCCACCGACGCGCGCCGGTCAGCACCGCGATCAGCAGCCGCCCCGCCTCCAGCGCGTCCTCGTCCACCTGCGCCGAGTCGGGCACCGGCCACTCCGCCCGGTGAATCGACACCGGTTCGGCACCCTGCCGATAGACGACCTGATACAGCTCGTCGGTGATGTACGGGATGAACGGAGCGAACAGCTTGAGCACCGTGAACCCGACCTCGTGCAGCGTGAACCGCGCCGCCTCGGCCGCACCGGCGGGGAACCGGTCCGGGTTCCAAAAGCGCTCCTTCACGATCTCGATGTAGTTGTCGCAGAACTCGGAGAAGAAGAATCGCTCCACGGTCCCTAGCGCGTGGCTGTATTCGTAGCGGTCCAGGTAGCGCGTCGCGTCCTCGATCACCCGCTGCAGGCGCGACCGAATCCACCGGTCCACCAGCGTCGGATCGCCGGGGACCAGCGTGCGCAGCGTGCCGTCTTCGTTCAGGAACTGCGTCGCCGCGAATTTTGTGGCGTTCCAAAGCTTGGTCATCAGCTTGCGGCCGTTCGCCACGTCGCGCTCGTTGTAACGCAGGTCGTTGCCCAGCGTCGCGCCCGCGGACCAGTAGCGCAGCGCGTCGGCGCCGTACTTGTCGACCACGATCTTGGGATCGACGAAGTTTCCGGCGCGCTTGCTCATCTTCTTGCCCTTGTCGTCGAGGCCCCAGCCCGAGATCATCACGTCCGACCATGGCAGCGTGTCGGTGTGGTGGTGGCTCTTGACCACCGTGTAGAAGAGCCATGTGCGGATGATCTCGAAGGCTTGCACGCGGATCGACATCGGGTAGATCCGGTCCATCAGCGGCGAGTCCTCGGCCCAGCGCGCGTTGATGAGCGGCGTGAGGCTGCTCGTCATCCACGTGTCCATCACATCTTTTTCGGGCGTGAAGGCGTTGTGACCGCACGCGCAGCGCGTGCCGTCGGGCGGCGTCGCGGCCATGGGATCGACCGGCAGTTCAGCCAGCGTCGCAATACGCGGCGCATTGCAGGCCGCGCAGTACCAGACCGGAAACGGCACGCCGTAAAACCGCTGGCGGCTGATGCACCAGTCCCACTTGAGACCGTTGACCCAGTCGTCGAAACGCACCTGAAAGTGCGACGGATACCAGCGCAGCTCGGCGCCGCGTTTCAGGTATTCCTCGCGCCCGCCCAGCACGTTGATGAACCACTGCGGCGAATGGTGGAACTCGACCGGCGTGTTGCAGCGGTCGTGGATGCCGACGAGCTGGCGCAGCGGCGAGCGTTTGAGGAGCCGCCCCTCGGCTTCGAGATCCTTGAGGATCGCGGCGCGCGTGGCGTCGGGCTTCATGCCCGCGTAGGGGCCGCCCAGGTCGTTGAGCTTACCCCACGCCGTGAACAGGGCGCGCGTGTCGAGTTGGTGTTCCTTCCACTTCTTCACGTCGTCGCTGTCGCCCCAGGTGCACACCATCATGAGGCCGGTGCCGAAATCCATCGCCACGTCTTCGTGCGTTCGGATCTCGACCTCGTAGTCGCACAGCGGCACGCGCGCCTTTTTGCCGACGAGCGCGCGGTAACGGTCGTCGTCGGGATTCACGTACAGCGCCACGCACGCGGGGATCAGCTCGGGGCGCGTCGTCGAGATGACAAGCTGCTCGCCGCTCGGGCCCGTGAACACGATGTCGTTCAGCGTGGTGTCTCGCTCCTCGGTGTCGATGTCGGCCTGCGCGAGCGAGGTCTGGCACGTGTAGCACCAGGTGATCGGCTCATCGCGGCGCGTCACGAGGCCCTTTTGCGCGAGATCGAGAAAGCTCTTTTGCGCCGTGTGCACCGAGCGCGGCTGGATTGTCGAATAGGTCATGTCCCAATCGACCGAGATCGCGAGCGACTCCCACAGGTCGCGATAGACCTGAGCCCCCGCGCGCGTTTCCTCGAGGCAGAGCTTGACGAACTCCTCGCGGGTGATCTTCGACTTGTCGATCTTGTACTTCTGCTCGACGTAGCGCTCGGTGGGCAGGCCGTTGTCGTCGAAGCCCATGGGATAAAAGACGTTGAAGCCCTTCATGCGCTTGTAACGCACGATGAACTCCGCCTGCGAATAGCTCATCGCGTGGCCGACGTGCAGATGCGCCGACGACACGTAGGGCGGCGGCGTATCGACCGAAAAGATCGGCCGCGTGTCCGACGGGTCGAATTTGTAAACGCCGTGCTCGTCCCACAGCTTGCGGATGCGGGGTTCGACGTTGGCGTGTTCGTAATGCTTGGGAAATTCCATGGACCGCTCTCTTTCATCCGGTGACGGCGCGGCGCCGGGCTCGCCCGGCGGGTCGTCCGCGAAGGTGTCGTCTTCGTCCGGTTCGGTGAACCGCGAACATCGCGTCGCGAAGCGGCGGGATGATAGGGAGAAGGACCGGGGCGATCAAGGTGCGCGCGGGGTGCGTTCAGTCGTCCTCGTCGGCGTCTTCGGCGAGCGCCTCCGACGATTTTGCGAGCGCGGCCTGACGACGAAGCAATTCGACGCGATCCACACGCCGGGGATAACGCGCGGCTACCGTGCGCTGCTCCGTGTCGAGTTCATAGAGATCGCACACGCGCTCGTCGAGCTGCCGCCAGCAGTGATCGAGCGCGGCTTCGACCGCCGCCATCGCCCCTTCGCTCGACGGCAATAGCGCCTGCGCCTGTAGCCGCGAAATCTTGTCGGCGAGTTCCGCGAGCGGCTTCGCGTGTCGATCGACCGATTTCGCCTTGCCCGGAAAAGGGACAAGTCGCGCGTATTGACGGTTGAATTTCCGCCACCCCGAATCGTTTAGACCGCACTTGAGTCGGGCGAGCGCGCTGAAGAGCGATGAATTGAATACGGCGGTGATCGCCTTCAACTCATCGTCCGCCGCTCCGTTCCAGACGAGCGCGTTCACGTTGACGTTGTCCTGGTAGATGTTTCCTTCGAGGTCCAACGACGCGACCGTGTCCTCGATCGTCATGGGAAACAGCACCTTTCGACGCGCCTGTTCCACCAGATTTTTCGGATAACGATAGAGATGCCACCGGTCGGGTTCGGGGAAGCATTCCACGGCCTTCTTGATGTCGCGTTTGCGTTCCTTCAAGTAGTCCGCGGTCTTGCGGAACCGTTCCTCGAACTCCTTCCAGCGGATCTCGCGGGCCGCGCCGTTTTCGATCTCGTAGGGGAAGATGACCCACACGTCGGCGTTGTCGGGGCGAAAGGGGTAGAACGCCCGGTTGCGGCACATGGGACGCATCGACGCCGTGTTCAGGTAGTGCCGCCGGCCGTCGGCGCCCTCTCCGAAAAAGAGTTTTTCGTCCATGTTCACGAGCCGGAACTGATATGCCTGCCCCCACAGCACCTGCAGACCGACAATGATCTCCACGCCCGCGTGATCGCCGAGCGCGCCGAATTTCGTGCGCAGATCGCGGTGCAGTCGCATCAGGTCGGGCTGGTCGAACGCCCACACCGTGTCGTCGATCTCGTCGATGCCGATCCGCACGTCCAGGCACGGCTGTTCCGTTTCGGCGTCGTGCGTGGTGTCGAAGGTCCGGTATCGAAACGACTCCGACCCGCGTTGCAGCGCGAGAATGGCGGTATAGGTCGTTCGCTTCGGAAAGATCTGCAGATCGCGGAAATCCTCGATTTCGCCCAGCAGCTTCTCGCGACGCAGCCACCGGCGTGTGTGTTCGCCGTAATCGGTTTTGAAGAACCGGTTCTGTACGATGAACCCCAGCCGCCCCCCGGGTTTGAGCACGCGCACGCCCAGTTCGACAAACGGCATGGCGATGTCGGTCTTCCCCTGCGCGGCGGTCTCGTAGCGGCCCGAGGATTTGAGATATCGGTACATGTCGGGCAGCCACTCGCGGTAACGTTTCACTTCGATGTAGGGCGGATTTCCAACGACCGCGTCGAATCCACCCTCGTTCATCACTTCGGCGAATCCGTGCCGTTCGTGACGCCAGTCGAATGGGACGAGATCCATCAGATGTTCGGCGTCGATGCCGAGGCCAAGAATGTCCGGCTCGACCAGTGCGTTTCCGTGGCGGATATTGCGGCCGATCCCTCGCAGCAGATCGGCCGGTTCGTCCGGCCCGTCGATCGCCGTTCGCTCCACGTAACGCAGCGCGAGCGACATGCGCGCGATTTCGACCGCTTCGGGGTCGATGTCCACGCCGAAGAGGCAATGGTCGATGATTCGGCGGGCGGCGGCGGGCGTGAGCCGCCAACCGCGGGAGTCGTAAGTGGCGTAAGGACCCTTGTGCTCGCCGCGAACGCGGCACCACTTCAGAATCCGGTCTTCGAGATGGCTGAAGGTCCCCAGCAGAAAGCTCCCGCTGCCGCAAGCGGGATCGAGAATGCGCAGGGAAAGGATGCGCTCGGGGTCGGCGTCGTCCACGAACGGGGCGAGCGCGCGATCGACCACGCGTGCCACGACCCAGGTAGGCGTGTACACCGCTCCTTTGGAGCGCTGATACTCCGGTTTGAACTCGTCTACGACCTTGCCGCCGACAAGACGCAGCCGCTTTCCGAGGTAGCGTTCGTAAACGCCGCCCAGGGTTTCGAGCGGGATGACGTCGAACCGGTAGGGATTCGGGAAGTAGAGGCTCTCGATCAGCTTCCGGAAGACGCGGCCCTTGATCGAAAACCGGAGCAGGTGGTGCTCGACACCGGTCGGATCGTCCTCTTCCGAGTGCGGAAATAGGATGCCGTCGTAAACACGGCGCCAGCGTCGTTCGTTCTCCTCGGCGAAATCCGGCCAGAAGTCGCCCTGGCTGCCGAGCGAGTTGACGGTACCCGTTTCCTCCAACCCGATTTCCTCGCAGAAGCGGATGAAGAGAATACGGTCGAGAATCCGCTGCGCCGCCGCCGAGACGATGCGCATGTCGCGGATCTCTTCCTGACGGACGATCAGCCGCGCGATCTCCAGCCGCCACTCCCCGAGAAGCGCCTCGAACTCCTGATCGAGCGACGTTGTCCCCTTCGGGAGCCGGTCATCCGGATGCATGCGCGCGAGGGAGCCGTCCATCACGGCATCGCGCGAGAAGTATTCCCAGAGCGTGTCGAAATATTCGAGGTACTGGTCGTGTCGCAGGTAGAGCACTCGGGCAACGCGGGCGTCGTCGTTCTGCTTCGGTTTGATACGCGTGTCGTAGATGCCGAGTTCTTCGAAATCGCACACGTATCCAAGGCGCATGCCCGCGGACCAGCCATAGGTGCGAATCTGAAACGACGCGTTCATGTCCGTTTCGAGATTCACCGCGAACTTCTTCGCGTCGAGATAGAACATGCGCCGGCCGTTGACCACCAGCGCATAGTCCGGGCGCGTGTGATGCCGGTCGCCGGTTCCCCGACTGCGCCGGGCCTCGCGCCCGGCGATCTGGAATTCCTGGATAACTTCACCCGGATCGGCGGGATTCCAGCCGAAGACCGAAAGCATCCGCTCGATCCACGTTCGGACCTGTGCTTCGGACTGATTCTGAAGGCCGTGCGTCGCGGCGATCGCATTGAACTCCGCGAGGAGCGCCTCGAGCTTCCGATATGCCTCTTTTCTTCGCGCCGCGATGTCGCCCATCAACGCACCTGTCATCGTGATGGCACCCGCATAACAGAGTCGCCCCGGATTGAAAAGCCGAAGTCGGACGACGGGTCTCGATCCGCTCCCGAATCTACCGACGTCCTTGACCCGCCTCGCGCACGGTTGATACGGTAGCGTCGTCCACCGGAACACGGAGCCGAAATGTCCTGCCGCCATCACGCGGTGCTGATCGTGGGAATGATCGTGGTGTTTTTCGCGGCGACGACGGCGTGTTTCGACGCCGACAAGGAGCCGCCGGAGGAAGACATCCCCGCGGACGACGACACGGGTGGCGATGACGATGCGTCCGGCAACGACGACGCCGATGACGATGACGATGACGATGACGATTCGGACGACGATGATGACACGGATGACGATGCGGATGACGACTCGGACGACGATGCCGATGACGACACCGGTCCGCCGGAGGTGTCGTGCCCGGACATCATGGAAGCCGTGTATGAGGTATGCGACGGCGCTTTCGCCGAAAAAATCGGCGGCGAGCGCCTGGACAAGACCGAGGCGCTGGCCGTCTGCGAAGACGGCGACGAGTTCTGGTCCTGCGTCGGCAATTGCGTGCCGCTGGATGGGGGATGCGTCGTCCTGTTCGAGTGCATCAACGACGATTGCGCCGGTCCCTGGCTCGCTGAAACACTCCCCTGAGTCTCGATCCCGTTCCCGTTTCCCCAGAGGTTTCGATGCCGTATCCGATGGACCATCCGCTGCCCTCGCTTCGCTACGTCGAGACCTTCAACGTCGAGGTCGAGGGCCGCGGCATGATCGCGATCAAGGACCCTCGCCGCTACGCCACCGCCATGCTGACACTCGAGAGCGGCGCGCTCTTCGCCGTCGCCGCCTGCGACGGCAAGACCACCATGCGCCAGCTCGCCGAGTCGTATGAGAGCAGGACCGGCCACCCGATGCCCATGGCCGCCGTCGAGCGAATCCTCGACGTCTTCGACCAGCATTACTTCTTCGACAATCCGCGCTTCGGCGAACATCGCAAGCAGGTGGACGAGGCGTGGCTCGCCGCGCCGGTGCGTCCCGCCGCGCACTTCGATTACGCCGAACCCGGCGCAGAGGCCGCCGCGTGGGCCGAGCTGCGCGCCATGCTCGACGGGTTTTTTCGTGAGGAAGGCTTCGCGCCGGGACCCGAGATCGCGAGCGAAGACAATTCGGCTCTTGCGCTGATTGCGCCGCACATTGACTTCCTGCGCGGCGGGCGGATCTGGGCACGGGCCTACGGCGAATTCATCCGCCACTTTCGCGGGCGCACCGTGGTCATCGTGGGGACGAACCACCAGCCGTCCAAACTGCCCGTGAGCATGACGCGCAAGGCGTTCGCCACGCCCTTCGGCATCCTGAAGGTCGACGACGTGGTGCAGGACGACATCGCGTCGGCGCTCGCGATCGATCCCTTCGAGGATGAGCTCACGCACCGCGTGGAGCATTCGATCGAGCTCGCGGCGGTGATGATCGCGTACCTGCGTCCCGACTTGCGTATCGTGCCGATTCTCGTGGGCGACGCGCGCCATCTGATCGACGGCGAGGAAGACGAGGAGACCGACGAGGCCCTGGCGGATCTCGCGACCGCGTGCCGGGAGGCGGTCGAGGACGGCGACGGCGAGGTTGCGCTGGTGGCGAGCGCCGACCTCGCCCACATCGGCGAGATGTTCGACGACACCTTTCGGGTGGACGACGAAAAGGCGCGCATCAACCGCGAACGCGATCTCGAAATGCTCGCGCCGCTGACCGAGGGCGAGCCCGAGGGCTTCGTGCGTTTCGTCGCCGAGGAGCGCGACGTGCGCAAGGTCTGCGGCCTCACACCGATCTACGTGGTCGCGTCGGCCTGCGCCCGGCCATTCCGAATGCTCGGCCACGACACCTGGGTCGATCCGAACGGCGCGGGGATGGTCAGCTACGCCGCGCTCATCGCTCGCCGCGAATAGAGAAACGGCGGGGCGAACCCCGCCGTTCTTCGAGCTGTATTCCGTTGAATTCAGGGCGCGACGAACTCGTCCGCGCCGATATCCCACGCCGCGCCGCCGGGGCGCGCGTCGCCGTCCACATCCCACAGCGCGAATTCGGCCAGATCGGTGGGAAGGAACGGCAGGGGATTGGTGCCCGCGTCGATCATCGCCGCACCGTCCGCGAGATGGAAGTCCAGGTCGCCCGGGTCGGCGAAGTCGGGCGCGTCGTCGATGTTGCCCCCAGCCGAGAGGCAATGGTCGATCTCGCAGTCGTTGATGTCGTCGATGTCGTCCCAGCAATCGACCGCGTCCTCGACGTAGCACCCGCCGCCGTCGGCGTAGAACGCGTTGTTGTGGAAAACGGACATGTCGAGCATCGGCACACCCGGTTGATAGACCACGGACTCGATCGCCGCTCCGCTTCCGATTCCGAGGATGTTGTTGACGATGTTCCGCGGGGTGCTCTCCAGGCCCGCCCAGGGCGCGAAGATCGCCGCGGTGACGTTGCCGTCGTAAGCCAGAATCGTATTGCCCACGACCGTGATCGGGCGCGCCGGAGCGTAGAACCCAAAGGATTCGCTGCTCGCGCTTCCCGCCTGGATGATCGAGTTGACCACGCGGACCGCCTTGAACGGAGATCCCGGAGCATACACCCCCCACGTGGTGCCGGCCGGCGTGTCGCCGGAGAACGCCTGAACGCCGATGAGCGTCAGATCTCCGTCGGACGAGAAGATCGCCGCGGCCGAGGCGGCCGTCGAGCCGCCCACATCCACGAGGCTGTCCGTCATCCAGACCGGGGACATCGAGACGAAGATACCGAATCGGGATCCCGTTCCCTCCGAGATCGTCATCGCCAAGTCGGCGGCACGCACGGGCAAGCCCGTCGCGTAAATTCCGTAAACCGTTCCATCGGCCTCGACGTCGATGTCGACGTCTGACAGATCCAATTGACACGTTCCCCCGAACACGCCTGATGCCGTGGACGTGGTGTCGCCGACCGAGATGGACAGACGACGTGCGACGAGGGCCCCGGTCGAGGCGTAAATACCATATCCGTCATCGCCCGCCGTGCCTTCGCCGACCACGATGAGGGAGTCCGCGATATCGAGCAGCGTCGCGCCGGTCGCGTAAATGCCGTAGCGGTCACCGACGTTGTCCGGAATGTCAATGTCCAAATGCCGCGCGACGATCGTCGCCGCGCCCATCGTCTGGATACCGATCGGGCCGCCCGTCGTGTTGCCGTTGATCGTGAGCCCGTCGAAAACGACGCTCGCATTCGCCTCGACCAGCAGGTTCGGCGACGCGCCCACCGCTTCGAGTTCGGTCGCGTTTCCGCCGATGTCGCGCGTCCAGTCCTCGTTATATCCACCGAAGAGCGACGCGGCGACCATCAGGTTTTCTTCGTACGATCCGCCCGTGATGTAGACGTTTGGGCGATCGGTGTCGGTCTCGGCCTCGTCCGCGCCCTTCTGGATCGTCTCGAAGGGTTCGGCCATCGTCCCGGGATTCGCGTCGTTGCCGTTGTCGCCGTCCACGAAGTAGCCGTTGTCGTCACTCGCGGCGGCGTCGCCGCCCGCGCAGTCCTGATCGACCCCGTCATCAGGCAGATCGGTCGCGCCCGGATGCACGAGCGCGTCGGTATCGTCGCAGTCGTCCGAGGTCGAAAAGTATTCTCCCGGCGGAAGGCTCTCGCCCGCGCACACGTCCACGGCGGTTCCGGCATAGCCATCGCCGTCCGCATCCACGTATCCCGTCAGAATCTGCCACGCGTTCGCGTCGCCGTCGTTGCAGTCGGGGCCGGCCGCGCAGTTCTCTCCAAATGTATCGCCGTCCGTATCGACGCACTCCGCCGCGTCGTCGTCGTCGTCATCGTCCGAGTCGTCGTCCGAGTCGTCGTCCGAGTCGTCGTCCGAGTCGTCGTCCGAGTCGTCGTCCGAGTCGTCATCTCCGCCGCCGGAGTCGTCGTCATCGTCGTCGTCGCCGCAAGAGCAGCCGGCAACAAGCGTAACAAGCAGCATCAACCAGATCGCCAAACAGGGGATTCCCTTCATCGCATACCTCCCGAACGAATGGGGCGAATCGCGTGTTAACACATCCAGTGAGATCAATGACGGTTATTTTCGCGCCCGAAGGAACGGGCCGGAACGGTCATCTGTCTCTCCCATGGCAAATCATGTTACACACGATGCGAGACGAAATGAAGACGACTCGAATCCCCATCGCGGACACGGTGCGCCGGATGCGCGCGAGAAAGATCGCGGCCGCGGCGATCGCCTGCGCGTTGGCCGCGTGCGCGGACGGCGACCGATCGGTTGACCTGCGCGCCGTCGATTCGGCGCATTCGCTCGCGCCGACCCCATCGCCGCCGACGGTCGAACTCGAAGAGGATTCGCGCGTCGTTCGTGAATACACGCTCGTTCCCGGTGAGCCCGCCCCGCCCAATCCCCTCACCGGCGCGGTCACGCCCGACGAATTCAACGTCATTCCCCTGTTTCGTTTCCGCCTGACCGCACCGGGCGGCGCGGTGATGCCGGCGCGCGCGATCGTCATCACCCAGGCGGGCTACGTGGCGGGCGCGAACCAGATGTTTCACATCGCACGCACACTCGTGGAGATGTCGGGCGGCGATGTCGAGGTCTGGGTGCCCGACAAACGACACACGCTGCTCGAGGACCACTTCGGCATGGACCGCGCCGAGGCGCGGCGTGATCCGTGGCTCGCATATCGCTACTACATCCTCGGCGAAGAGGTCGAGGGACATTCGTATCAGGACGTGGATGCGTGGGGCCCCGAGACCGACATGATGAGCGAGTGGGGGCTCGACCTGTGGATGAAGGACATGCGCCGTCTCGTGCATCTCGTGCCCGAGGAATCGCGACGCGCCAACGTCTTCATCGCGGGCGATTCGCGCGGCGTGGCGTTCGCGCAGGCGTTCGCGGCATATGAGTTCGAGGACGGCGTGCAGGGCGGCGACGAGATCGCCGGGCTCATCCTCTGGGATGGCGCGGTGCGGCCCGATCCCGACGTCAATGAAACGACGTATCCGCAGGAAATCGCGATGATCCGCTCGGGCGCGACGCGGCGCACCGAGCCCATGGACGCGGCCTCGACGTGGTTCATGGAGGTCTTCGGCATGGCGGCGGCCGAAAACTTCGGCGATCCGGACGATCCCACCCTCGGCCCCGAAGGGTTTTTCCCCGACTACGCCGCCTTCGAATCGATCTATTGGATGCTCATGCGCGGACAGCCGATTACGCTCACCAACGAGGCGTTTTTCGGCGTGGTCCTCGATTCCGATTATCTCCCCTACCCGAAGTTCATGGGGCACCTCGGCCGACTCACCGGTGGGCCGATTCGAGAGGGGTTGCTCGGCGACGTGCCGACCGACGTCGACGCCGTGTACCGATGGCAGCGCTACGACGAATGCGACCCGCCGGAGCTCGTTGATATCCAGCAACTCATCCGCATGCTCTGGGAAGGCCCGTCGAACTTCACGGATCTGCACTACTCCGCGCGGCTCGATCTCGACCTGCTCGCGGCGACGCCGTTCGAAAGCGAAGGCACTTGGGTTCACGATCATTTTCAGCTTTACACATCGCTCGTGGATGCGCCCGTCTTCGCCCTCATCTCGCTCAACTATCACGGCGAGGGCATCATGGAAGCCTACCGCGACGCCCTGCCGCCCGTGCGCGGATCGGCCTTGCCCAGGAGCGAAACCGGCTTCGTTCTGATCGACTATCCCCAGTGGAGCCACCTCGACGCGATCGCGGTCGAGGAAGACCGCAACCCGGTTTATCCCAAGCTGCTCGCGTGGCTGCGGAACTGGTCGTCGGGCGAGGTGGCGGTACCGACGTTCTGACGAGGCGTCAATTGAGGTAGCCGAGGGCCTGAAGCTTTTCGCGCAGTTCCTTTTGATTGCGCGACTTCCACCCCACCCCCGGCGCGCCGATCCACACCAGCGCGTGCGCGCCGTCGCCCGCGGGGACCGGCGGCGACGAGATCGAGTACAGGTGCTCGCGCGCCGCGCCATCCATCACGTTGGCGAGAAGCGCCGACGGATTCGCCTCGCCCGGCGTCGGCAAGACGAGCGCTCCCGGCGGCAGCTCGCGTCCATCCGCCAAGATCTTGAGCGAAAGCGCTTTCATGTCGCCGCGCGCGGGCAAAGTCACGGAGAGTTCTCCGCCGCTATCCGTTCGACCCGTCACGCGCACGCGGCGATAGTCGTCCGACGCGCTCCACCCCCGCTGATCGTCCGGCGCGGCGTGCAGCATCGGGATGATCGCCTGATCGCCGCTGGCTTCGATGGTCCACTCCACGGGCGCGCTCGACACGAGACGCAGTTCGACGAGGTAGCGGCCGCGATCGATGGACAGCTGCCGGTTGAACGACTGGAACGCGAAGCGGCCCTGCTCGAGCCGTCCGGCCTGCGTCGCGAGGTTGGTTTGCTCGCCCGGGTCGGCGGTGAGGTCGAACACCTGCTCGCGGCCCGACTCGTACTCGTAGATGTATTTCAGGTTCGGTGTGCGGATCGCCGCGCTCTCGGGTCCGGAGTTCAGGTATTCGGCGAGCACCGCGTCGCGCGGCGCGCCCAGATCGCCCAGCATCGCGCGACCCACGAAGCTCTCGGGAATCGGCAAGCCGAGCAGCCCCAGCACCGTGGGAGCGACGTCGATCAGCGCGACCTGCTCGTCGATGCGCTTTTGCGTATCGAGCCCCGGCGGCAGCAGGATCAGCGGCACGCGAAGCTGCTCGTCGAAAAGCGACTGGCCGTGCCCCCACGCCTGATGCTCCAGAAACTCCTCGCCGTGATCCGAGACGATGACGACGACGGTGTTGTCCGAAAGGCCCGCGTCGGAGAGCGCGCGGCGCACGCGGCCCATCAGCCGGTCGGTGGCGAGCAGCTTGCCGTCGTACATGGCGATGAGCGCCTCGCGATCGGCAGGATCGACGCCCGCGAAGAGTGCGCCCGCGGCTTTGTATTTTTCCTCCAGCGCCCGCCCCGACGCCTCGTCGATGAACGTCTCGCTCGCTCCAGGGATGAATCCGTACGGGCCGTGCGGCCCGAGAAAGTGCAGGTACGCGAAAAACGGTCGCTCGCCGCCGTGGCCGCGCATCCACGTCGTCATTCCCGCCGCCGCGTCGTCGTCGCTTCGCGCCTGTACGAAACGGTCGAATCCCCGCGCGGTGCCGTAGCTGTGGTCCAAAATGTCGTTGGCGACATACGCGACGGTGGAGAACCCCGCCTCGCGAAACGCGCCGGGCAGATTCGGCATGGGCCGCTCGATGACAAATCCGCCGCCGGCGCACGTGGGCTTCGCGCAGATCTGGTGCGGGTACGCGGAATACAGCATCGACGACACCGACGTGCGCGTCCACGGCGACTGCGCGATGGCCTGCGTGAACACGAGGCCCTTTTGCGCCCATGCGTCGATCTCGGGCGTCGTCGGTTTCGCGTAGCCATATGCGCCGACCTGCGTGGGACGCAGCGTGTCGATCGTGATCCACAAAACGTTCATGACCTTGGGCGCGGTGAGGCTTTGCACCACGGCGCGCGACCAAACCGGCACGCCCTCGCGGTAGGCCAGCGGTGCGGCGCCGGGTGTCTTTGGCGCGCGCTCGACCTGCATCACGATATCCACGCGCCGCCCCGCCCACGGCGCGAGATCGGCAACCACGTCGATCCAGTCGTCCGGCGGCGACTCACCGGTCTCGCCGATCGTGCCGCGATGCAGCGACGTCACCGGACGGTCGCCGTCGCGAACGAGAATGCTGAAGGTCGACTTCGTCGTGGCGTTCGGCCAGTCGCGATCGGCCACGGTGTAGCCCGCGCGCAGCTCGCCGTCCGGGGGCACGTCCACCCCAAACGCGAAGGTGGGGATGGAGATGGCCGACACGCCCTCGCGCGCCTGCAAGCCCTGCCGGTAGCTTTGCACGAGCCCGGTTTCGCCCTGCGCTTCGAGCGCGGCGAACAGGTCGGTCACCGGGGGATTCGCGGGTTTCGTCAGACCGGGTGGCGCGCACGAAGCGGCGAAGACGAGCATCGCGACGATGAAACATCGCGGGCAACGCGGGCGGCGAATCGGATCGATGCGTCGTCTCATGGGTCCGGCAACATAACATGAGCCTAGCAACATGACACGGGATGCGCACACGACAAACAAATCCGCGCTTGACCGGGCCGGGGCGCGTGGCTAGCGTCGGCGTCGCGGTTGACGCGGCCGATGTCGCGCACTTCGCCGCACATGCCGATTTGAGGGGCGCATGCACACATTTTTCAACGCGGGCAGTATCGCCGTGATCGGCGTGAGCCCGCGCCCGGGCAACCTCGGCCAGAAGATCGTCGAAAACCTCCACGCGTTTTCGTACAACGGCGTCATCGAGCTCGTCGGGCAGCGCGGCGGCACGTTCCACGGTCATTACATTCATCAAAGCGTCGCCGAGATCGCGCGGCCCATCGACCTCGCCGTGATCTTCACCCCCGCGCGCATCGTGCCGGGCATGATGGAAGAGTGCGCCCGCGCGGGCATCAAACGCATCGTCATCGAGTCCGGCGGATTCGCGGAAAAAGACAAAGGCGGCGCGCAGCTCGCCGAGCGCATCCGCACGATCGCCACCGAAAACGACATCCGCTTCGTCGGCCCCAACGGCATCGGCACCTTCAACACGCACACGGGCCTGTGCGTGAGCTTTTCGTACATGCCTCAAGTCCGCCCGGGCGGCATTTCCATCGTCACGCAGTCCGGCGGCGTCGGGATTTCGTATCTGAGCGAATTCGCCAACGAACACCTGGGCGTCGCCAAGTTCGCGTCGATCGGCAACAAGATGAGCGTGGACGAGGTCGACCTGCTCGAATACCTCATCGACGATCCCGACACCCAGCAGATCGTCTTTTACCTGGAGAGCTTCGCCCGCGCGCGCGAGTTCTGCCGGCTCGTCGGTTCGACCGACAAACCCGTCGTCGTGCACAAGAGCAACACCGGCGAGCTTTCGAGCGCCATCGCCGCGAGCCACACCACGGCGATGCTCTCCGACGACCACGTCGCCGAGGAGGCGCTGCGTCAGATGGGCGTACTGCGCACGCGCACGCTGCACGGCGCGGTCAGCGGGGCGAAGATCTTCTCGCTGCCGCCGCTGCGCGGCACGCGAATCGGCGTGATCTCGCGCTCGGGCGGTCACGCGGTCATCGCGGCCGACACCTGCGCGCGCCACGGCTTCACGCTGCCGCCCTTCGACGACCACGTGCTGAACGTCGTGAGCGAGCACGTGCGCGCCGGCGTCATCCGCCTGCAAAATCCGCTCGACCTCGGCGACCTGTTCGAGATCGAGGCGTACAAGGCCGTTCTCTCCGACATTCTCGCGCAGCCGCAGATCGACGGCGTCGTCTTTTTGCTCGCGTATTTTTCCGCGGCGAACACGCAGGCGCCTCTCGATCTTCTCCGCCACCTCGCCGAGCAGTGCGAGCGCCACAAAAAGCCCGTGGCGATGGTGCTGCACGCGTGGCCCGAGGAGATCGTGCGCGTCAAATCGCTCGCGATCTTCCCCATCTTCGGCACCGCGGACGAGGCCGTGGACGCGCTCGCCGTCAGCCTCGTGCATCACCGGCGCGTCGATCGCCGCCGCGAACCGCCGCCGCGCCTGCGCGTCGACCGCGCCCGGGCGGGCGAAATCCTCGACGCGTCGCGCGGCAAATCGCACCTCGGCGTCGAAGCGTACGACGTGTGCCGCGCCTACGGCCTGCCGGTCATCGACACGCGCTTCGCCCCGACCGGCGCGAAGGCCGCATCCGCCGCGCGCGAACTCGGCTTCCCCGTCGCGCTCAAGGTCGAAAGCCCCGACGCGAGCCACAAGACCGACGTGGGCGGCGTGGCGCTCAAGCTCGCGAACGCCAAGGCCGTGCGCGAAGCGTTCGAACGCGTGCGTGCGTCGCTCGGCAAACACGTGCGCGGCGCGCGCTTCGACGGCGTCGTGGTGCAGCCGATGGTGACGGGCGGGCTCGAGCTCATCGTCGGCGCGGCGCGCGACCGCGACTTCGGCCCGCTGGTCGCGCTCGGCTGGGGCGGCATCGCTGCCGAGGTACTGGGCAAACCCGTCACGCGCCTCGCGCCCATCTCGCGCGACGAGGCGCTGCGCATGATCGACAAGCTCCCCGCGCGCAAGGTGCTCGACGCCATGCGCGGCCGGCCGCCCTTCGACATCGCCGCCCTCGCCGACATCATCGTGCGCGTCGGCCTCATGATCGCGAACCACGACGACCTCGCCGAACTCGACCTCAACCCCGTGCGCCTGTTCGAACGCGGAAAGGGCGCGGCGATCCTCGACGTGCGCATGATTCCGGGGGCGTGAATTGTCAACTTTCTCTTGACGAAAGAGGATCGATTCCCCTAACTGGATTTCGAAATGGCTGTTCCTTCCTTTGATGCCTTTTTGGAACCGCTCCTGCGCGCACTGGCTGCTGCGCCGGAGGGATTGCGAGCGTCCGAGGCCTACGAGCACGTGGCAATTCGACTCGGGTTGAATGAAGCCGACAAGAAAATAACACTCCCAAAGAACCCGCAATTCGCGTATCGGCACCGGACCCGCTGGGCAAGCCAGTACCTCCGGTGGGCTGGCTACGTGGACAGTCCGTCTCGAGGCTTTTGGAAGATTTCTGCTGATGGGAGCCTGTTCTTAGCCAATCATCCGAATCCCCTTACCCAAGCTGAAATCAAGCACGTTGTCGAGATCGGCGAACGGAATTCGAAAACCCTTCCGATCGACGAAGAACTCGATGTGGCAGCCGCTGACAAAGATGTGAATCTTGTTGGCAAGACGAGTGATCGGCAATTTGGCGTAGGCGTTGTGCTCGCCCATGAGGCGCGAACTCTTAGCACCAAACGTACGTGGCTGATTTCGCTCGGCCCCAGATCGATGTACTGGGACGAATTTCATCGCGAAGGCATCATCGCGATCGGTTGGGATTACCTCGGAGATCTCCGTCAGTACGCAGACATCGGCACGATTCGGGACAAGATCCGCGAGGAGCGCGAAACCGACGAGAACCCGATCAACGACGGCTTGGCGTGCTGGCAGTTTGTCCACGATATGCGGGAAGGCGACGGTGTTTTCGTCATCAAGGGGCAATATGGAATTCTAGGGTATGGAGTCGTCACTTCCGATTATCGATACGAGGAGTACCGCCCATATCCCAACGTCCGCAGCGTCCGTTGGATCAAGCGCGGCGATTGGACGCTAAAAGATAGGTTCAGGGCCAAGGCGCTGACGGAGGTCACCCCATACGAAGAATGGTTGCAAGGGCTCCGCGCGATTGTCGGGATCAGCACTGAAGACGTCGCGATCGAAACGAGCGCGTACGAAGTCATGTGGCCGCCGTATGACCTCGACTCCGCGATCAGCGACCTCTTCCTTTCGGCGGATCGAGTCCGCGAGTTGCTCGACCTTTGTCGGCGAAAGAAGAATCTGATCTTGCAAGGCCCACCCGGCGTCGGCAAGACCTTCGTCGCCTCGCGGCTCGCTTACCTGCTGATCGGCGTGAAGGACGACACTCGCGTCGAGCGTGTGCAGTTTCACCCGTCGTATTCCTACGAGGACTTCGTCCAAGGGCTTCGCCCTGCCGAGGGCGGCGGATTCGAACGGACGGACGGACCATTCCTGCGCTTCGCGCGGCGCGCGGTCGAGGACCCGGACCACGCCTACGTTCTCGTGATCGACGAGATCAATCGCGGCAATATCAGCAAGATTCTGGGAGAACTGCTCTCGCTGATTGAGGCCGACAAACGCGAAGCCATGTACGGCGTGACGCTCGCGTATTCGCGCGACGGCGAGTTACGCTTCCACCTCCCGCCGAACCTATTCCTGATCGGAACCATGAACACCGCCGATCGCGCCCTAGCCTTTGTCGACTACGCCCTGCGACGCCGATTCGCTTTCTTCGATATCGCCCCCGCGTTTTCAAGCGACCGCTTCGAGGAGGATCTCCGAAGGCGTGGCGTCGGCGACGAATTGCGAAAGACGATCGTTGACCGAATGAGCGCCTTGAACAACCGGATCCGCGAGGACAAAACGCTTGGCGATGGATTTTGCGTCGGGCACAGCTACTTCTGCCAAGCCGAAGGTCCATTCGATCTCGACTGGTTTCGCCAAATCGTCCGTTACGAAATCGTGCCGCTGCTGCGCGAGTACTGGTTCGACAATACGAGCGGTTGGGAGTCGGAACGCGACCAGCTGCTCGGCGATTAGCGCATGCAGGTTCGCCCCGAAAACATCTATTTCCTCCTCAGCTACGCTTGGCAGCGACTGGACGAGTCCGATCGCGCCCGCGTTTGCGCCGAAGAGGTCCGGAACGCCGAGGAGCTGTTTGCGCGGGTGCTTTGCCGAGCAGCACACCGACTGCTGCGGCAACGTCTCGATCGCGGATACGTAGAGACAACGGACGATCTGCGACGCCCGCGCGGGAAGATTCACGTCGCGAGAAGCGAGGCGAGCGGGATCGCGATGCGCGGCGCGCTGGAATGCGATTTCGACGAACACACCGAAGACCTACTCCACAACCGCATTATCCGCGCGACGGTCAAACGGCTCGCCACGGTCGAAGGATTGACTCCCACAATTCGGCACGATCTTCGAGAAATCTGGCGGGAAATGCGCGCCGTCGCGGATGTACCGATCAGCGCTCGCGACTTTCGTCAGGTGCAGCTTCACGCGAACATCCGGCGATATCGCTTTGCCCTGAACGTCTGCGAACTTCTGCACCGCTGCCTGCTCCCCCACGAGCGCGAAGGCGAGTGGCGATTCCGGACTTTCACGGGCGACGAGCGGGAGATGGGAAGGCTCTTCGAAGAGTTCGTGCGCGAGTTTCTGAGACTGGAACAAACAGTCTTCGACGACGTTCGAAGCCGCAATCTCGTCTGGATCGCCACGGGCGACACGAGCGGAATGCTCCCGGAGATGCGGACGGACATCACGATGCGACGGCCCGGCCAGAGCGTCGTCATTGAGACGAAGTGTGTGGGCGATCCTCTGGCAAACAGCCGGCGAGATTCCAAGCCCGTTTTTCAATCCGATCACCTCTACCAACTGGCCGCGTACTTGGCCAATTTCCCGGCAAGCGGCGAACGCGTGTCGGGCATGCTTCTTTACGCCGTCGATGACGAGAACGATTTCGTTCCAAAAACCCGCATGACTTGGCTTCAGCACGAGATATTCATCATGAGCTTGAATCTCAGCCGCCCGTGGAAGGACATCGACCGGCAACTACGCGAAATGGTCGATTGGATTGCATCCGACGCGCGGCCGACCCATTCCACCTTCGACGTGGCCTGACGAAAGGGCGACATGACCGAGATGAACCCCGAACCCACGCACGAACGCCTGCTGCGTCTGGAGCGCATCACGCACACGCGGATGAAGGCGCTCGATCCGAAACGCACGTTCGTGCTGGCGACGATGAGCCCGCTCGAGGTCCACGGCCCGCACCTGCCGCTGGGGCAGGACGTGTTCGAGGCGCGGGCCATGGCCGAGCACGCCGCGCTCGCCGTGCTCGAAAAGCGGCCCGACTGGACCGTGCTGCTCGTGCCGCCGCTTCATGTCGCCGCCGACACGCTGCCCATGCTCGGCTCGGTCGAGTTTTCGCCGCATCTGGTCGAGCGCGTCGCGTTCGCGTTGCTCGAACCCTTCGCCAAGGCGGGTTTCGCGCGGATGGGCTACAGCTCGTTTCACGGCGGGCCCCGGCATTTTCTCGCGCTCGAGCTCGCGGGCGAGCGGCTCGCGCGCAAATACGGCGTCGCGGTCGTCTCGATGTTTTCGATGCTGCTCGCGCGCGTGAAAGAGGGGCAGGTGTTTCTCGACGCCGTCGCGGACGTCCCCGGCAGACAGGCCGAGCTGCGCCACATGGTGCGCGACCAACACGCGGGCTACGTCGAGACCTCGATGGCGCTGCACCTGTACGGATCGCTCGTCGAAAACGGATGGCAGACGCTCCCCGGCGCGACGCCGCGCGAGGAACCCGGCGAGGGCGAAAACGACTCGTTTCTGTTTTCGGGCGAGGTGGGCGGGGGAATCGCGGCGCGGCTGCGTCGCGTTCGCGGTACGGCGACGCTGCTGGTGCGCGCGGTGAAGTTCTTCCGCGCAAACTCGTATTACGGCTACCCCGCCTTCGCGAGCGAGGAGGAAGGGCGGCGGATTTTCGAACACCTCGTCGCCCTCACCGCCGATGCCGCGGGAGACTTCATCGATCGCGGAATGGACGCGGGGGTGCACTCGCCGCTGTGGGCCTACCGGCGAATCCTGCTCAACCGCCCGCTAAACGCCGTCGCCGATGCGCTGATGGCCAAATGACGCCCAATCAGACGAACGCGGCGGCCGCGCGTTCCGATGTCGACTCAACCGCAACGGCGGGTATCGCACAAGACCGGCGGTTACCGTGCCGGACATCGCCGGAGCGCGACGATGTGCGGCGGATGCCACCGCGCTTCGAACGCAAATTTGTGTTGACTCAAGAAAACGATCGGCGTGTAATCGTGTCGGATCGGCCAGAGGGAGAAAATCATCATGACCCGCCGACTTACCATCGTGTTGATCGCGTCGATGGTTGTTCTGTACGCAGCACCCGCAAACGCCGCGTGCTGGACCGACGGTGGCGATGACGACTCCGCCGAGCCCGCGGGGAGTTCATCGACCCCGGATGACGACGCCAGTGCGACGGACGACGACACGATCGACGACGACACGATCGACGACGACGCCACGGACGATGATGAGGTGGACGACGATGTCGACGACGATGCCAGTGACGACGATAGCAGCGATGACGACGCGACGGACGACGACACCGACGACGATACGGGTGACGATGACAGCTCGGATGACGACGGTGACGACGATGCGTACGCAGGCTGCGAGGGAGACATCTACGGTTCGGACGACTGCGCCGAATGGATGTACGAGCTGTATTGCGAGTTCGAGTACCCGGTTATCCTGGACGACGTCCTGTTCTCGCAGGGGGAAGCGGTGAGGCAATGCCGCCTCGCGCGGGATCCCCGTTGGCAGGCCATCATCGACTGCGCGACGCGTGCCGCTCCCGAACCGGGGGAAGGAACGTTCTGCGAATTTGTATCGTGTCTGTCGAACAACGGCTGGACCGAGCAACACTTGGATATCTTCGACTCGGGGGCTTATTGGCATCCTGTGGACGGAGATCCGGCCACGGAAACAGTCGGCGCATTCAACTTCCGCTGCCTCATCTCGGACGATCCGTTCCACCAATTTCGTTACTGGCAACTGAACGGGGCCATTCGGCGTCTCCCGCACCCGGAACTTCGTGCCGAAATTTTTTCATTTGGCGTCGTCGGCGGGTACCCGTTTGCCGGGATCGGCGCTGGCGATTCGACGTTCATCAGTGATGCTCTCGTTTCTTTCTGGATGTCGGGGTGGTGGATTGCGGAAGGATCCGAAGGGGGCTCGATGGAGTACTTCGAAGGTGAATTCGACCTCGTGAAACCTTGAGCGCCGTTGCCGGAGCCGTCCTTGGTGTCCCCTTCGCCGCCTTGCCCCTGCACGGTCCATCTGTTAAAGGAAGGTGCGAACGGGCTTACCCGATCGCGAGGACGCTCGTTCGCGATCGGGCGACGTTTTTCGATCGCGCGGGCGTGCCTTGCGTGAATCACCGCGAAAAAACCGGGCTTTCGCGCCTTCGGCGTGGCGGCACGAGGATTGCTTGAACACAGCTCAGACTTCATCCCTCCTTTCCGAGGCGGTTCGGTCGGTCCCCGAAAACCGACAGAACGCCTCCTTTTTTTGTTGATCGAGGGATCGCGCCGAAATGCCGACCAGAATTCTCGGACTCGACATCGGAGCGGCCGGCGTCAAAGCCGCGCTGGTCGAGGCGCATTTTCGCAAGTTCGAGATCCAGCAATGCGTGACGCAGCGCGTGCCGACGCCGGAAGAGGTCGCGGGACGACCCGTGCCCGAATCCGTGGCGACGTTTCGCGCCAAGCGAGCTGCGGAAAATCCCCCACCGCCCACGGTCGAGGGTGCGGAGCCGTCGTCCGCCGTTGAAGAGCCGATCCCGCCCATCGTTTGGGCGCTCATCGATTTGCTGCGCCGCCCCGGCCTCGCGTACGACGAAATCGTCTGCGCCGTCGCCGGCGGATTCGTCGCGACACGAATCCTGAAGCTGCCGTTCTCGGGCCGCTCGAAGATCAATCAGGTCCTTCCCATGACGATCGAGGACGAGGTCCCCTTCGACATGGACGAGATGGTGCTCAGCCACGAAATCCTGCACACGGCCAAGGACGGCGCGACGGTGCTTGCCGCCATGGCGAAGCGCGACGACGTCGCCCGTCTGCTGGAATGGCTGGAGATGGCCGGCATCGAGCCCAAGGCGCTCACGATGACCGGATCGGCGCTCTCGGTGACGGCGGCCCACGTGCTCGCCGGCGTCGAGGGAGCCTCGGCGGTGGTGGACATCGGCGAACAGAGCACCGACGCCGTCATCATGAACGAAGGGCGCATCGCGCTGGTGCGTTCGATCCCCGAAGGCGGCGAGGAGGTCACGGCCAACCTCGCCAGGACGCTTGGCATCGAGGCCGCGGCGGCCGAACGGCTCAAGGTCGAGGCGGGTCGCGTTCTCGCGACCGACGACGAATCCGGGGATGCGCGCGTGGTGAAACTCTCGCACGCACTCGTCGACGCGCATCAGCTTCTCCTCGGTCGTCTGCGTCAAACGATTCGCTCCAGCGAAATGGCGGGGCAGTTCAAGATCCGAACGCTCTACCTGACGGGCGGCGCGAGCCGGTTGCCGGGTTTCGCCGAGCACCTGTCGCGCGAGCTCGGCGTGCCGGTCGAGCCTTTCCCGAGCCTGTCGCCCAAGCTGCCGAGCCTTGTCGAGGCCGACGACGAAAAGAACCGCGCCTTCGGCGTCGCGATCGGCGCCGCGGTGTGGACCGCGCCGTCGAACCGCGCGCGCGCGATCAACTTCCGTCAGGGTGCGTTTGCGTATCGCAAGGTCGCGCAGGCCGTGCAGGGCAGCCTCCGGGGCGCGGCGGTGATGGCGGGCATCGTCATCGCCCTGTTCATCGTGCTGGTTCTCCAGTCGCGTTCGGTGCAGGCGAAACGCATCGACGCGCTCGATCAGCAGGCGCGCAAGATCTACCTCGACACCTTCACGCAGCAACCGCCGCCGGGCAGCATCGTGCAGGCGTTCCGCACGCAGGCCGATCAGGTAATCCAGAAATACAAGATCATCGGGCTGCTCGGCGAGGGAAACCTGCGGGCGCTCGACGTGATCCGCGCGATGTCCGAGGCACTCCCGAAAGAGGTCGAGATCGAGGTGGTGAAGCTCGATCTCAAGCCCGAGTTCGTGAAGATCGAGGCGGTCACGGACAAGTTCGAAACGGTCAACAAGATCGAGACGGAACTGGGCAAGAAGACGGACGTGTTCAAAGCGGTGAACCGCGACGAGGCCAAGAAGACCGCCGGCGACAAGATCAAGTTCAAGTTGACGATGCAGCTCGTGCAAAAGTCCAAGTCGGCCTCGGGCGTGACCACGCTGTTCGGCAGCGGACAGCCGGCCTCGACGCCGGTCATTCCGGGGTCCGAGCCATGACCGGAGCGGGACACAGTCGATGACGCTCTCCGACCGCGACAAAAAACTGCTCGTCATCCTCGGCGCGTTTTTCGCCGTGGTGGCGGTCTATCTGCTCGCCGACTGGGCGATGGGCGGCGGCACGGTCGGCGGATCGGTATCGAACAAGGAACAGGAACTGCGCGACATCATCCAGGTCTATCGCACGTTCCAGAAGACGCAGGCCGACTTCCAGACCGCCGAGCGCGAGATCCAGAAGGCGGGGGATTTCGAACTGCTGACCGAGCTCGAAAACCTCGCGGTCAAGGCGAGCGTGAAGGACCACATCGAGTCGATGGACAAAAAGAGCCAGGCAAAAAATCCGTACTACGAGGAGGAAGCGGTCGAGGTGAAGATGCAGAAGATCAACATCATTCAGCTCATCACCTTCCTCTACGAACTCGAGTACGCAAACAAGGTCCTGCGCGTGCGCGAGATGCACCTCGAAACGCGTTTCGACAGCAAGGATCTCTTCAACGCTCGCGTGTTGGTGAGCACCTACCGCAAGATGAAGGGCGCGCCCGACGCCAAGCCCGCCGCGGGAGGCCCTGTCCCGGGCAAGCCGCCCGCTCCCACCGACGAAGAGTAGAGCCTCGTCGGCACCGCCGCGTTCGCGCGATAACAAGCCGATTTCATGGACCTTTTTGTCGTGTTTTCGTTGACACCGAAGGTGTGCGCCGCTATGGTGCGCCGGTCTTGCCCCGTGCGTCGCGACGCGTTCGCGGCGTCGGTCTTGTGGGGCACGCGGGGTTCGGGGGATTTTCATGAAGCGCGTCAAGCAGGCGTACGTCAATTCGTTTGACGGCACCGAGATCTGGTACGAGAGCGTCGGCGAGGGCCTGCCCTTCATCCTGCTCGACGGCATCGGTTGCTTCGGCTACGCGTGGAAATACCTGACGACGCACTTCGCCTCGACCAACCGCTTCGTGCATCTGCATTATCGCGGCCACGGCAAGAGCCGCATCCCCGCCGACGAAAACAACCTGTCGATCCAGGACATTTGCCGCGACATCGCCGCCGTGCTCGATGACGACGGCGTGGATGGCGGTATCCTCGTCGGTCACTCGATGGGCGTGCAGGTGATTCTCGAATTCGCGCGCATGTACCCCGAGCGCGTGAAGGGCCTCGTGCCCGTGTGCGGCAGCTACGGCTACCCGCTGCGCACCTTCCACGACAATCGCCTGCTCGACATGGTGTTTCCGTTCATCTACACGCCCGCCGTGCTCGCGCCGTGGCTGTTCACGCCGATCTGGAAGGTGCTGCTGCCGACGCGCTTCTCGTGGGAGGTCGCGATCCGCGGCGAGGTCAACGGCCACCTGCTCAAATACGAGGACATGATGTCGTATTTCCACGACCTCTCCTCGGTGCCGATCAAGATCTTCGCCAAGATGCTCGATCACGCATCGCGCCACACCGCCGAGGACATGCTCGGCGATATCAAGGTGCCCACGCTCATCATCGGCGGCGAACACGACACGTTCACGCCGGGCTGGCTGTCCGAGAAAATGCACGAGCGCATCGCGGGCTCCGAGCTGTTCATCATCCAGCACGGAACGCACACCGCGCCGATCGAGGCGCCCGAGCTGATCAACCTGCGCCTGGAGAAATGGCTGCGCCGCTACTACGGCCAGTTGCCGCCGGACGAGGCGAACTGAAGCGGGATTCCAGCGGTTTCGCCTTCCTTCGGCGGTTGCGTTCTGCAACCACTTTCGCGGATAATGGTTGCAGACGGAGAAAGCCCATGGCGACCATTCACGCGCGAAATGTTCCGGACCATCTCTATGACTGGCTGAAGAAGTCCGCGAAATCGAATGATCGTTCGATCGCCGCGGAGGTCGTACGAATCGTTCAAGAGGCCCGCGAGCAGTCCGCCGAACGCGAACGAATCCGTAAGGCTCTTGCGAGAATTCGCGCCAACGTCTTGAAAGAGATCCGACCGGTGGGCATGCCGAACGCGGTCGACCTGCTTCGGGAAGACCGCGATCGATGATCGCCCGTTCGTGGGTTCTCGATGCCAGCGTCGCGGTCAAGGCGTTTCTGCCGGATGAAGAACTGGCCGACGAAGCGTCTGAGTTTCTCGACGCGTTCGAAAGCGGTTTGATTAGGACGGTTTTTATTCCAGAACATTTTTTTGCAGAATGCGCCAATGTCTTCTGGAAATCGACCGTCCGTTACCGCCTGTCGCCGGAGCTCGCCATTCAGAAACTGGAAGGGCTGTCTGAGCTGAGTTTTTCCGTTGTGACGTCCATCGACAACAGGATCGAGGCGTTGAGGCTTGCCATCGAAACAGGAATCAGTGTGTATGATGCCTTGTACGTCAGCCTCGCCCGATCACTTCGTCTGCCGCTGATCAGCGCCGATGCGAAACTGATCAGGGCGGTTGCACCCCGATTCCGTGACATCGTGTGGCTCGCCGACTGGGAGTCGGCCTCCCACTGAATCAGGTGCGCGCCCTACACCGTCCCGCAGCCGCCGTAACACGTGTCCCACGCTTCGATGTAGCAGGCCTGCGTGCAGGGGTGGTTGCCCGGACCGCACCCGACGACGCACCCTTCGAGGTCTGACCGGCAGCTCTGCCAGCACGAAAAACTCACGTGACATTCGTCGAAGCACGGGTCCGCCGTCGCCGCGCAGCCTTCGACGCACGCCGCATCGCCCGCGCAGCCCGATTCGCACGCGAAGTAGTCGCCGAAGCAACCGCCCGCCGCTCCGGTGCAGGCCGCGAGCGCGGTTTCGCAGTCGATGATTTCGGATGGTGTGGTCGCCGCACCGAAACACGCGATCAGCGAGTCGACGCAGTCCTGTTCCGCGGCGCAGGTCGGCGGCGGCGCATCGTCATCGTCGTCGTCATCATCATCGTCGTCGCCCGCGTCGTCATCCATCGCTTCATCGTCATCATCGTCCCCGCCGCCGCACGCAACGGCGATCGCGAACGCTCCCAGCAACGCGATGATCGTCAGCATCCACAAAGCGCGCATCATTCCCTCCGGAACCGCTCGGCGGCGTCGATCGGGGCGCCCGCCGCTCGGCGGTAGAAAATCAGGAACGCCATGCTCGGGCGTTTGGATGCCTCGCGCATGGCGAAGTGCATCGTGTCGAAATCGAACCCCTCGGCCGCCATCTCGTTGATGATCTGCGTGAGCGATTCCTCGGTCACGTCCATCGTTTCGCGCACGCGGCAGTAAGGGTTGTCATTCATCTTGCGCGTCCTCTGTCAATTTCGTCCCGAGCGCTCTTGTCGCTGTCATCCTGAGCCCAGCGAAGGATTTTCTCCCACGTCAACCAGGTCCTTCGCTTCGCTCAGAGTGACAATCGTTCCAACCAGGCCCTTCGCTTCGCTCAGGGTGACATGGGGTGCCAGCCATCCTACGCGAACCAGACCGCCGCGAGCACCGCCCCGATCACGGTATTTCCGAAATTCATGAGCGTCTCGGGGCTCTCCTTGCCGAACTGATGATAGAGCCCGCCCAGAATCGACTCGATGAAGTTCGCCATCATTGCCGCGAGCGAAACTACCACCACGGCTTTCAACCCATATTGATAATCGAAGGGATGCAGCGGCCACGCGACCAGCGCGAGCAGGATCGATGCGCCGAAGCCCAGCAGCGTGCCCTCCATGCTGATCGCGCCCTCGGTGCCGGGTTTGACGCGTTCGAGCGTGATGAGCAAGTACGCGCGCTTGCCGTAAAGCTGGCCGAGCTCGGTGCTGATGGTGTCGCCGAGCGCGGTGGCGAGCGACGCGACGAACGCGACGAACCACACCATGCGTTCGCCGGGATCGGTGACGATGGCGACCGTGGCGCACGCCGCGCCGACGAAGCAGTTGGCGAACACGTGCTTCGCCCCGCGCTGCCCGCCTTTTTTTTGCGCGACGCCCATCTTCTCTTTCGTCGCGATCTTGAATTTGCTGGCGAACGAGCCGGCGATGAAGAACGTGAAGAGGATGATAAATCCTTCGTGGCCGAGGCCGACGTAAATGAGCACGCCGACGATCCAGCCCGCGATCACACCCGACATGTCGACGAGTTTGCCTCGTTGCGAGGCCGCCGCGATGATCGTGTTGAGGATCAGGGCGATCCAGATATTTCCCGGCAAGTCCTGAAAGTGAACCAACGGACGCTCCTAAACGACGCGCGTGAGCAGGTGCAGCAGCGCGCCGGCGAGACCCGGCACGAGGATGTTGTCGTCGATCGGCAGGCGCAGGGTCTCGAAGACCGCGCACACGCCGTTGGCGATGGCGGCGATCATGAAAAGCTGCCCGACCGAGTACGCGGCGAACGCGCCGTCGATGGTCGCGCCCACGTCTCCGGTGGCCTGCGTGTAGGCGAGAAGACCAAAGCACGCGAGCGTGCCGACGCAAAGGAATCCGGCGAGACCTGCCCAGCTTTTATCGCGGTTCCATGGCAACTTCTCACCACCGAAGCGCGTGCCGAAGATCGACGCCGATCCGTCGCCCAGCGCCAGGATCGCCCACGCCCCCGCCACCACGTGCATGCGCTCGTGGAAAAGCAGGAGCAGGATGAGGATCATGATGCCGTAGGCGGCCTTGCCGATCGAAAACCCGCGCGCCAGTTCCGCCTCGCGCAGCGTGCCTTTCACGACGCGCTTGCTGACGAAAATGCCGTACACGATGGCGGTGATGGAGAGCGTGAAGACCAGCCATTTGGGGAAGATCGTGAGCGTGAAGGCGAAGCCGAGCGGCGCGATGTGCTCGACCTTGCGTTTCATCTCGCTGTAGCTCGCGGTCATGGGCGCACCCGGCAAATGGACCACCGTTTTGGGGCCTTGATCGTGGCGTGTCAATCGCGCCCGGTTGCCATTTGCGCGGCATCGCGCGAAACGAAGGGCAACGCGGGAGAGGGATCATGACGGCGGATTCGGCGTTTTCGGGAACGGTCTTCGTCACGGGGGCGACCTCGGGATTCGGCGAGGCGTGCGCGCGGCGGTTCGCGCGGGCCGGGGCACGGGTCGTCGCCTGCGGGCGGCGCGTCGACCGCCTGATCCGTCTTCAGGAGGACCTCGGCCCGCGCGCGTACGCGTTTGTGCTCGACGTGCGCGACCGCGACGCGGTGAGCGCGGCCCTCGCGGATCTTCCGCCGGATTTCGCCGCGATCGACGTGCTCGTGAATAACGCGGGGCTCGCGCTGGGGATCTCTCCCGCGCACGAAGCCGACCTCGACGACTGGGACCAAATGGTCGACACGAACATCAAGGGCCTGATGTACGTGACGCGCGCGGTGTTGCCGGGCATGGTGGCGCGCGGGCGCGGGCATGTCATCAACATCGGCTCGATCGCCGGCTCATACCCGTATCCCGGCGGCAACGCCTACGGCGCAACCAAGGCGTTCGTGAAACAGTTTTCGCTGAACCTCAAAGCCGACCTGCTGGGCACACCGGTGCGCGTGACGGATATCGAGCCCGGGCTCGCCGAGACGGAGTTTTCGCTGGTGCGTTTCCACGGTGATGCGGCGATGGCGAAGCGCGTGTACGAGGGCACGGCGCCGCTCACGGCGGACGACATCGCCGAGGCCGCGTGGTGGGCGGCGACGCAGCCCGCGCACGTCAACGTCAACCGCATCGAGCTGATGCCCGTGTGCCAGGCCTTCGCGCCGCTCGCGGCGCACCGCGAGAAATGACGCGCGCTACCAAAAGATCTTGAGAATCGCCTTCTTGACCGTGTCGAGTTTGATGTCGGTCGAGAGGATGTCCTTGGTGCTCGTGGAGGATTTCGGGGGCATGGCGCCGCCGGGACGCCGCGCGCGCAGGGCCTGCAACGCCTTGAGCTGGATCTTGGCGTCGTTGTTGTTCTTGTTGTAGCGATACGCCTGCGCGAACATGATCGCGGCCTTGTCGAACTGGTCGTTGTCCTTGAGCAGCATGCCCATGAAAAAATATGCCTTGTCCGACCGGGCGTTCAGCGCGATGGCTTTTTCAAGCAGCGTTTTGGCCTGCGCAATTCGGTCCGCGCGGCCCAGATCGCCGAAGTTGTAGATCGACCAACCCAGACACGCGTGGTACTCGGCCTCTTCGGGGAAAAGCTCGACGGCCTTCGTGAAGTGCCTCTTCGCCGCATCCCAGGCAGCCTGCTTCATCGCGGCGAGGCCCATCGAAAATTCGTTCTCCGCGGCGAGAATCATCGCCACGCTGCGTTCCTTCTTCGGCGACGTCCCTTCGGAGAGCTGCTTGTCGTATTCGCGTCGTCGCTTCGCGTCGTACACGGTGCGATAGGCGTCGGTCGCGCGCTTGATGACGGCGTTCGCCTTTTCGAGCACCTCGGCGTTGAAACGGTCCTGCAGCTTGTCGGGATGAAACGACTTCACCATCCGCGTATACGCCTCGCGGATCTGCGGGTCGGCCGCGTTGTTTTCGATCCCCAGGATCTCGTAGTGCGTCGCCTTGTCGACCGACACGTAGAGTCTGAGGATCTCGTCGAGGAGCGCCCGGTCGGCCTCCGGCATCGCGGCTTCGGCTGACGCCTCGTCAATGGCCGCCGATTCGATCTCGATCGGCTCCTCGCCGGATTCGTCCTCGCGGCGAATGAACTCGGTCTCGTCCCCGAGCGACAGTTCGGACCGAGACGGCGTGTCGTCCAGAAATCCGTCGAGCGCCTTCGACAGCGCGTCCGAGATCGGCAGCGGCTCTTCGTCCGCGGCCGCGTGCGCGTCGTCCGTACCCGGCCTCGGCGTCCTCCTCGACAACTCGTCGATCGAAATCGGGCGCGCCGGCTTGCGCTCCTCGATCTCGATGTCCAGCTCGTCCTCGTCCTCGTCGAGCGAAAAGACGTCGCCTTTCGCGCCGACCGTCGCGGGCGCGGGTTTCGCTGCCGGTTCCTCGTCCTCGTCGTCCAGAATGTCGAGGTCGAGCTCTTCGTCATCCGCGAACGGCGTTTCTTCGGAGAGCAATTTCGAGATTTCGCCCTCGGGCTCGAACTCGAAGCTCGGCGCGGGGGGCGGTTCCAGCATGTCGGCCAGATCCAGCGTCGCCTCGGCCGTGTCGGGCCCCGCGAAAACGGGTCCGAGATCCGCGGCGATCGCCTGTTCGACCAGCCGTTCGAAGCTGACCTCGGTCTCGGGAAGTTGCGGTGCGGCCTCGTCGCCCGTCTGCGCGGGGTCGAATTTGTCGAAAAGTTCGAGGATGAGCAGCACGTAGAAGACCTGAAAGGTCTTGTCGGGCCCGAATCGGCTCTCGCGGACCGCTTCGGAAACGGTGCGCGTGCCGTCCACCAGATCGTACAGGGCGCGCACCTCCGCCGGAAAACGAAGGTCATCGTAATCCACGGGCGGCGCGGCGCGTCGGCGCAACACGAAATCCTTGAGTTCGTTGAAGATTTCGCGGATGTCGGCGGGGTCATAATGACGAAGCACGCCCTGAAGGATGAGCAGCGGCGGCCACATATCGAACGTCGTGATCCGGGCGTCGTTGATCGGACGCTCGACGACGAGGTACTGGCCCGAATGCCAGCCGAACAGGCCCAGCATCTTCTCCCACGCCTGCATGCGCAGCGATTGATAGAGCTGCGTCGGCGTGAGCGCCCCCGCCGCGACGAGCGCATCGCCCTGACGCACCCCGCTCTCGTCCATGGCGCGCAGGGTACGCACGAGCATGGACTCGTCGATGACGCCGCGCGCGAGCAGGAGTTGTCCGAGCGTCTCGGAGCGTACCTCGCCGGTCACCGAGATCGGGCAGCCGTCGCGCAGGTACACGGTCTTCGCCACGCGGCGGTTGGAGACGATTAGCAAGCCGGTGATCTTGGCAAAAAAGCACGCCGCGAGAATTTCCGGCACGCTGGCGTCGTCGAGCGAGCCGCGCGGCTCGATCATCAGATCGTCGATCCGGCGTGGGCCGACCGGTGTCGGAGTCCGCAGGGTGGGAGTCGCGGCGCGCGCAGGTGTCGCGGCGTGCAACGACCCGCGCTCGCGCTCGATGCGCTCCGTCTCGAAAACCTCGATCTCCTCGGCGGCGAGGTCGGCCGCGGCGAGCGCGGCGTCGATCGGGTCGAAGTCGTCCTCGGCGGCGGACGCCGCGAAGGGGTTGACCGCCGGCCTGGTCTTCCCGGCGGGCCGATCCGATTCCTCCGGCTCCGCCTCGAGGCGCGAATACGCCTCGATCTGTTCCGCGAGGGCCTCGGTGAGTTGCTCCGGCGTAAACGGCTCTTCGAGAAACGCGTCGACCTTCCACCGCTTCATCGCGATGCGGTCGAGACTCATGTTCTTGAAAAGCGAACTGGTCAAGATGATGGGAACGCGCCGCCCGACGGGCGTGTCCTTGATCTGAAGCGCGAATTCCGATCCCGCCACGCGCGGGAGCGTCATCGTCACCACGATCGCGTCGGGACGCCCGCGTTCGACCGCCCGGCGGCCCGTTTCGGCGTCCTCGACGGCGATCGTTTCGTAACCCGCTTCGCCCAGAATCTGGGCCAGCCACGATCGCTTGACCTTGTGGTGATCGACGATCAGGACCTTATGCAAAATAACCCGTCTCCCCGGCCCGTCGCGGCTCCTTCGCCCGGCGGCGCGCGTCACCGTAGCAATCGCCCGCGCGTCCTGTCAACGCGAATGCGACATGCGATTGCGCCCGCGCGAGCGCTCTCCGCTTTTCCATGGCCGTTTTTCATTCCCGTTGCGATTTCAATACAAAAAAAGTGGAGGGCCGTCTGGCCTCGACCCGGCTGGAGGGTGACCGTACGCTGCGTTCCCGGTCCCGTCAGTCGCCGTTTCAGCGGTTGGCGATCTCCGTGATCGAGACAACCTCCGCTGTCGGAGCGACCCGAAGATTCCGCGAGCCGAACCAGGCGGTTTCACCGGCACGCAGAACCTTCGGGCTCGTTCCGGACTCGTTTCGATGCCGAATGCGAACCGCGCCTTCGCGCACGGTCACGCGTGTGCCCTGGGCAAATTCCTCGATCTCCACGCGCGCTTCCGTGGAGGCCATTTCCGCGAACAGCGTATAGGCGGTCAGCCCCGGTCGCGAACTGTTTTCGTGAAACGTCAGCTCGTACCGCCCGATGTAGAGCTGAATGTCGTTGGTCCACGGCTGCAAAACGCCGCCGACGAGCGTGCACAGGATCTCGAATTCGCCGTCGCCCATCACGGCCAGGTCGGCCTGCGGCATTTCGATCTGCGCATCGCCCGAACGCACCCGCACCCGGTCGCCGGCGCCGAGCACGAGGCCGTTGCGAGCGGGCTTCCACAGGTAATCGCCCACCGGACGCACGATGGTCTGCCCTGTCGCCGTCGCAATCGCCATGCGATCGTCGTCCTGCGCGGATGCGAACGTCGGTGAGGCGATCAGGGCGGCGAGGGCCAGGGAAACGGCGAGATGGGAGTATTTCACAGCGCGTTCCTCCGTGAACCGCAGTGGACGAAAATGCGTCCAAGCGGTGTAGAGCAACGCGCGTGCCGCCGTTGCGAACGGTGAATTTATCCCATGAAATCAATAGGTTGTCGCGTTCATCCGCCCACGGAAAAACGGACGTTCGATGTCGAGAGGTAACACGGTCGGTGGATTCGTAATCCGCGCAAAATAGCAAAGCCCCGCGCGAACGCGGGGCCCTCGTGTTTGGTCGGCTTCGCTCTTGCGAGGGGTCAGACGGCCTTGGCCTGCTGCTTCAGCAGCCCCTCGAAATAGGATTTCACCGTGATCGGCAGGATCGTGGTGCGCTGGTAGCGAATCGGCTCGTTCAGGATGCGCAGTTCGAACTCGCTCGGGTTCGGTCCCTCGGCGAGGATCACCTTGTGCTGCCGGCGCTCGTCGGTGATCTCCTTCTTGAGCGACATGCAGGTGCGGTAGTACGCAAAGAGCTTGCGTCCGAAGGGCGTGTCGAAGCGGTCGAAGCAACGATTGCGGCTGACGCGCTCGCTTTCGTTGAGATCGAGCAGCTTCTTGAGTTCCTTGTGCAGCTTCTTGTCCATGGATTTGCCCTCAATCGGAGGAGATATGAAAATCGGCCTCTCGGCCGAATACCGGACTCCGTCGTTGGATTCGCCACGTTTTTTGAATCGCCGGCGACCGACACGTCGCTGCGAAAAAGCGCAGGGATTTTAACGCGCGGCGTCATGGTCGTCAAGCCGTCACCCGACAAACCGCGCAAATCCACAAATCCCGCGTCTGGCTCAAATCGCCTGCCAAGCAAAATCGATTGTACGCCCCGACTGACCGGCGGTCAAGAAAAAATGAAGGGCCGTTCAAATCGCTCGCGATCCGGGGTCGGCGCAAACGGCCTCCACGCGCCGATGCGATTCGGCAACCCGCGATTGACACCCGAAAACCTTTCGGATATAGACACCTGCCCTTCGGGAGGGGGAGGAATTCGCCATGAACGTCATCGAGCATTTCGAGCGGTCGCAGCCCCGCACCGCGCATCCCAAATTCGGCCCGGGCGACACCGTCCGCGTTCACGTGAAGATCACCGAAGGCGACAAGACGCGCGTTCAGGTCTACGAGGGCGTGTGCATCGGCATCCGCAACAACGGCGTCCGCGGCTCCTTCGTCGTGCGCAAGATCAGTTACGGCACCGGCGTCGAGCGCGTGTTCCCCTTCAATTCTCCCGCGGTGGAAAAGGTCGAGGTCGTTCGCGAGGGCCGCGTGCGTCGCGCCAAGCTGTACTACCTGCGCGAACTCACCGGCAAGGCCGCCCGCATCCGCGAGAAGAAACGCTACTAGCCTCGCCCCCGCATCGGAAGTCCAAATCAAAAGGCCCGTTTCCGGGCCTTTTGTCGTTCGGGCGTCGCGCGCCCGGTCTCAGCATTCCTCGATCGTGACGAGCAGCTCGTCGGTGCCGATCTGCCGGCCCTCGGCGACGTGGATCTTCTTCACCACGCCGTCGCACGGTGCTTCGACGGGGATCTCCATCTTCATCGACTCGAGGATCATCAGCTCGTCTTCCTCGCTCACCGTCTGCCCTTCGGTGACGACGATCTTCCACACACTGCCGGTGACCTCGCTCTTCACTTCCGCCATGCCCCGCCCCTTCGTCGTCTGATCGTGATGTCGCCCGGCGTGTTGGTGCGGCGGGCGCGTTCACACTGGAAACAAGCCGTCACTTCGTCAAGCCCAGAACCTTGCGCGCCTCGGCGCCCTGCACGACTTTTCGGCCCACGTCGCGCACCATGCGCGCGGCCTTGCCGACGAGATCGCCGTTCGACGTCGCCATCACGCCCGGCTCCGTGTACAAGTGGTCTTCGAGCCCGCAGCGGATGTTGCCGCCGATCGATAACGCGCCAGCGATGAGCCGCCACTGCTCGTGGCTGATGCCGATGACCTCCCACACCGATCCCGGCGGGGCGATGCGCGCCATGTTCGACAGCGACTCGATCGACGTGTCGATGCCGCCGACGACGCCCATGATGAACGAGAACTGATACGGCGGACGCAGCACGCCCTGGTCGATGAGCGGCCACACGGTGTTGACGTGCCCCGTGTCGAAGCACTCCATCTCGGGCTGCACGCCGTTTTCGAGCATGCTCGTGAGCAGGTATGTGATCTCGGCGATCGGATTGATGAACTGGAATTCGAATACGAATTCGCGGCGTTTTTCACTGTACTTGGCGTAGTTCATCGTGCCCATGTTGAGCGCGGCGATGTCGGGCTTGCACAGCGTGACCGGGGCGATTTTCTCTTCCTTCGTGATCGTGATCGCGCCGGTCGAGAAGTTCAGAATGATCTCGGGGACCTCGGCGCGGATCGCGGTCGCGATCTCCTGATAGCGCTCGGGGCGATAGCTCGGGCTGCCGTCGTCCTCGCGGGCGTGGATGTGCAGCACGGCCGCGCCGGCGTCAAAGGCGCGCCGGGCCTCGGCCGCGTATTCGGACACGGTGTACGGAATGGCCGGGCACTGGGCGCGGTTGGCGATCACGCCGCTCATGGCACAGGTGATGACGACTTCGTCTCGAATGGCGGGCACGGCGGGCTCCTGGTCGTTTGTCTCTGAAAGGAAGTCACAAAGCCGCTGAAACGTCGGCTCGGGCCATCATGCGGGTTGCCGATTCGCCGTCAAGACGCGATCGGCCGTGTTCCACCCCGCCGGGCGGCGAACCGCCCGGCGGAGATTTCGAGATCAGTCGGCGATCTTCACGATGATGAGCATCTGCTCGCCGTTGTCGGCGAGGTAGGCGAATTCGCCCATGACCCAGACGCCGTGCGGCGCGGAACCCATGTCGACTGTCGTGTCGATCGCGTCGCCGATGAGCGCGAGCGCCGCCGGGTCGGTCGCATCGACGAGTGCGAGACCGCCCCACGAGTTCGCTGTCGCCACGACCTGTGCGTACGCCGTGCCGTCGATCGTCAGCGGCCCCGCGAGGAAGCTGCCGTAGAATCCGTCGCTCGTCTGGAGCACCGACGACTCGACCATGTTCGCCGGATCGGCGATGTCCACGGTGATGAGGCCCGCGCCCCAGTCGCTGTAGTACAGCACGTTGCCGTCGATCTTCACGTCCTGGCCCCAGGGCTCGAAACCCGCGGTGCCGGGATTGAAGTACGTGTCGAGCACGGCGATTGCCTCGGGGTCGGCCACGTCGACCGAGATCAGCGTGCCCTCGCCGCCGCCGCAATACGCCACGTCGTTCGCATAGCCCAGGTTGTAGCAGGTCTCGCCGGTGGCAACCTGCGCCTCGCCGAGCGATTCCGGCGTGCCCTTGGCTTCGCCGACGACCTCGATGTAGCCGTTGCTGCCCGCGCTGCCGCCGATATAGACCACGCCTTCGCCCAACGTCACCGCGTTGAGAATGCCGATGGTGGTCGGCACGAAGGTCCACTCCTCGGTCGGATTCAATGGATCGGAGACGTCGAGTTTGATGAGATCGTCGCGGTTCGCGAGATAGAGCGCCGTGCCGTCGAGAGCGAGGTTGTAGACCTGCCCCGCGGGCGGCTCGAACTCGGCGACCACCGTCGGCGACGCTACGTCGGACACATCCACCACCCCCATGCCGCTGTCCTTGCACGCCACGAAGCAATAGCTGCCGTCGCAGACGAGGTCCTCGCCGTAGTCGACGTCGACCCAACCCGTGATGTCGCCGAACGACCATTCGTCGCCCGTGTCGTCATCCGCGGCATCGTCATCGGTCGCGTCGTCATCGGCCGCGTCGTCATCCTCGGTGTCGTCGTCGCCGGCCACATCGTCATCGGCGGTATCGTCGTCGTCATCGCCGCACGCAAGCGTCCAAGCGCTCGCGACCACCCAGATCATCACCAATAGCCAGGAAACGTTACGCATTCGCACAACCCCCATCTGGAAATTTGGAACGGTTCATCTCCATCGCATCACGCACCGGACGCGGCGTGCCGCGTCGATCAGAATTTCACCGGCACCAGCGGTCCCGTCAGATTGTCGTACTGGACGAGCCCGCCGAGATCGGCGAATTGCCAGTCGCTGAACACGATGTATCCCACGTCATGCGTGGCGAGGTCGTCCATCGGCAGATCGGAGCAGTCGTTCGTGTCGCCGTCGATCTCGATGGAGTACGTCCACGCCGACTGATTGAGCAGGAACGTCACCTCGTACCACTGGTCGTGATCGTAGGTCGTCAGGCACTCCACGTACGCGTCGGTGTCCATGTTCCACGCGACCAGGTACGTGTCGTCGCCGCGCGCGTTGTCGATCTGGGCGATCGTCGACGCCACGGTCCCGCCCCAGAGTTCGACCTTGAACACCGCTCCCACTTCGCGCCAGACCTCGAATGTGATCTCAATGTCCTCGGTCTGCGTCCCGAACGGGTAGTAGGCGCGGCCGCTGTCGCCGTTCACGCCGCTTCCGTCGGCGGAGATCACGTTGCCCGAGCCGTCCTTGCTGATCGTGGACACCGCGAAAGTGGTCGCCCCGATGACGCTGACGTCCCACGGGCTCGGCAACGCGCCGGTCGAATAGTCCTCGAAGTCCAGGTCGAACAGCGCGGCGGTGTCGTCGTCGCCCGTGTCGTCGTCCGCCGTGTCGTCGTCGGTCGCGTCGTCATCGACATCGTCGTCCGCCGTGTCGTCGTCGGTATCATCATCCGTGTCATCGTCGGCATCGTCGTCCGTAGCGTCGTCGTCCGCCGTGTCGTCGTCATCATCGTCGTCGCCGCAGTCGCAGGCGACTGTGAACGACATGACCGTAATCGCAAACAGGATCCATACCCAGGAAAATCCTCGCATGGTCATGACCTCCGCAATTCGAATAAACGCACACCCACTGGGCGCACGGCGAACCGCGCGCACCGTCACTCGGCCCAGTATCCATCCGGATCGTATTTCCGCAGCCAAACGTTCGTTCCTTCTCCGCTCGCGTCAACCTCGCCGACCACGTAAATATTCCCGGCACTGTCCAGAGCCACGTCGTAGGCGAGTTCCTCGCTGTCGATGTCCTCGAGATCCGTCCAAATCTCGTCGCCGGTCTGGGCGTCATAGCGCCTGACCAAAATGTCATAACCGCCGGCGGTGGTGACCAGCCAGCCCACGCCGTACAGAGCGCCGTCCAGTCCAACGGCGATGGCTTTTCCACGATCCGCCGAGTCCGCCGAACCGGCTTCGGTGACCGTCCATTGTTCGTCACCATCCACATCGAGTTTCCGCGTCCAGATGTCCGCGTTCGAGACGCCGTTCATGGTCATTCCGGTCACGTAGACGTTGTTTTCCGCGTCCACCGCGATGCCGTGCGCCTCATCCTCCAGATTTTGATCATCGTTGTTGTAGATGTGGGTCCAGACTTTGGTCCCGTCCGGGTCGTACTTGCGAACCCAGGCGTTGGCTTCCTCGCCGGTCTCGGTGATCAGCCCGGCGGCGTAGACGTTGCCGTCCCCATCCACCGCGATGCTCAGGCCATTGTCGTACGAGTCCGCGGACCCGTTGACGGTCTCGAACCACTCCTCGTCCCCATCGGAATCGTATTTCCCGACCCAGATATTGCTGCTCTCGAATTCAACGTCGATGAATCCGGTTGCGTAGATGTAGCCGTCGGCGTCGACCGTTACGTCCTTTGCGGCATTGTCGCCGCCGTTCCCGCCGTCGAAGGAGATTTCCCAGACGAAGTCCTCGAGCGCGTCGTATCGCCTGAGCGACGCGAAATTATCGCCCGACGAATCCGTGATATCCCCCGCAACGACAAAACCGCCGTCATCCGTCGGCGCGATCGCCCACCCTGCGTCATAGCCCTCGTAGCCGCCGTCATGGCCGTACGACCAGACGTTGTTCCCCGACGCATTCCAGAGCTGGTACAACATGTTCTGGGACTCGGTGTCGCTCATCGTAATCCCGGCGACGAGGGCGCCGTTGGCCGCATCAACCGCCAAGCCCAGACCGCGATCGATGTCGCCGGCATCGCTGTTCCAGGTGCGCGTCCAAAGATCGACCGTGGTGAAGGCGAAGGTTTCGTCCGCCGCCATCGCGTCGCCGTCCTGCGCGAGCGCCCCGGCGCCCAGCGCGAAGTTGTATGTGGTTTCCTCGTCCAGCGCCTCATCCGGGGTGAAGGTCAGGATTTCGCCGGACGCGTCCCACGAGAACGAGCCCGCCACGCTGCCCGTGTCGAACAGGTCCTCGACCGACGCCGCGTCCATGGCCTCGCTGAACGTGACCGTGACGACCGTCAGGAGGCGCTGGTCCTTCGCGCCGTCGGGCGGCGAAATGTCGACGACCGTGGGTCCTCCGGTGGCATCGTCGTCGCTGTCGTCGTCCACGGCGTCGTCGTCGGCGGCGTCGTCATCGTCGTCGTCGTCCGACGCATCGTCGTCGCCTCCGCCCGAATCGTCGTCGTCATCGCCGCACGAGCACCCGCAGATCGAAGCGGCCCAAAGAATTCCGAAAAGAAGACACGTCCACGCATACGGCCCCGCCGCGCATTTCATCGACATCCTCCTGAAAAGACCGACTTGAGACTCACGACCCTCGGGCAGAAATTCATCATGTTGTGCCCGTTACGGTTTCTATTAGCGAAAATGGCGTGAATTAGCCAGAAATTTCTTCATTTCGACGAAACGTTCGGCATCTCGCCGTCGAAGACGCGCGATCCTGACGGGGCCCATTTCCTTCAACGCGTGAAAGGTCTACGGTTGGCGTTTCCGATCCAAGAGGGGACCATGCGGTTCAAGTTGCTGGGAAATTCCGGTCTGCGCGTGTCCGAGATGGCGCTCGGGGCCATGACCTTCGGCACGGAGTGGGGATTCGGCTCGGACAAGGACGAGTGCCGGCGGATTTGGGACACGTACGTCGAGGCCGGTGGCAACTTCATCGACACGGCGAACCACTACACGGCGGGGACGAGCGAGACGTGGGTGGGGGAATTCGCCCGCGAGGATCGCCACCGCTACGTGATCTCCACCAAATACACGCTCGCGACGCCGGCCGGCGACCCCAACGCCTCGGGCAACCATCGCAAGAGCGTGGTGCGCGCGGTCGAAGCCAGCCTGCGCCGGTTGGGCACGGACTTCATCGATTTGTACTGGGTCCACGCGTGGGACTACATCACGCCGGCGGAAGAGATCCTGCGCGCCCTCGACGATCTGGTGCGCGCGGGCAAGGTGCTCTACGTCGGCGTGTCCGACGCACCCGCCTGGGCGATCGCGCGGTCGAACGCCATCGCCGAACTGCGGGGATGGAGCGCATTTTGCGGCATGCAGCTGCAATACAGCCTGATCGAGCGCGGCATCGAGCGCGAGCACCTGCCGCTGGCCCGTGCGACCGACATGGCCGTCACCGTGTGGGGCGCGATCGGCGGAGGCGTGCTCTCGGGCAAATATCTGGACGGCCCGGTCGCGGGTCGATACGCATCGCGCGTCGATCATCCGCGCATCAAGGACGAGAGCAATCGCGCCATTGCCCGCGCCGCGGTGGACGCCGCGAAAGAGATCGGCTGCACGCCGACGCAGCTTGCGCTCGCGTGGGTGCGACGCCGCGACCCGCGCATCGTCCCGATCGTCGGGGTGCGTAACGCCGAGCAGACCGCCGAGGCGATCGACGCTTTGGATGTGATGATTCCCGACGACGTCGACGCGCGCCTATGCGAAGCGTCGGCGATTGGGTCGGGCTTTCCCTACGATTTTCTGGAAACGAACGAAGTGCGGGGCATCGTGTACGGGGGCGTACTCGATCGTCTGGATGTTCACCGCCCCGTTGGATGGAGCCGAGATTGACCATCGAAGAAGCGAAAAAATTCTGTGACGAATGGCTGCCGGCGTGGTCCGGAAACCGGCCCGAGGCCCTGCTCGCGTTTTATGCGGATGACGCGGTGTATCGCGATCCCTCCCGGCCGCGCGGCCTGCGGGGCTGGTCCGCACTCGAACCTTATTTTCGCAAGCTGCTCGAGGCGAACCCCGCCTGGGTCTGGCGATCCGTGAAGATCATGCCGACCACCGGAGGGTTCACGCTCAAGTGGGAGGCGCGCATTCCCACTCCGGCCGGCGAGGTGGTCGAGCAGGGACTCGACATCGTCGAGATCGCCAACGGACGCATCACGCGCAACGAGGTCTATTTCGATCGCTCGGCGCTGCTGGCCGCGCTGGCGAAGTGAGCGATCGACACGGGTGCGGCGACGGCGCTTCCGATCGGCTTGCAAACGCCGACGGCCGCACTTACACTTTTTTGCGAGGTCGCTGAGGGCATCCCGGATGGGCACGGATTTCCAGATCGAATCGCTCGCGGACGGCCTGACAGAGGACGACAAGCGACTTCTCGGGCAGATCGCTCGACTGCTCGCGGAGCGTCATTCTTCGACCGGCAGCCCCGACGGACACGAAGACGACCTTTGGAATCTAACCGCGCTTCAAGCACTCCTTCGCGATACCGACCACCCTGACGAAATCGACTACGCCCTGTCGGACGCGAAGGAAATTTTCCCCAAATGAATGCGGGGGATATCGTTCTGGTGCCCTTTCCGACGGCGGAAGCCAAAGAGGGGAAACATCGCCCGGTCCTGATTCTCGCGTGCGTCCCAAGCCCGTTTCACGACTACGTCGCCTGTATGATCTCTTCGCGAATCCATCAGGCGATCGACAAATTCGACCTCGTTGTTCGACCCGAGGACGCTGGATTTGCCGAAACGGGATTAAAGGTCGCCTCGTTGGTCCGCCTGGGTCGCCTCGCAACGCTTAACGAATCGATCTTCGCCGGCGTGTTGGGGCGCGTCTCAGACACGGTCTTGGCCTCCGCTCATCGTCATCTTCGAGAGTTATTCTCGTTCAATTAAAGCCCCGTTCACGGCCAAGGCCGCCACATCGGTTCCAGGCGAACGGGGCGGACCGTCTCCCGGCGTGATTTGTTCGCGTCGTTCTCCCACAGGTCGGCGGTGTCGAACATGTACTCAGCGAGCCCCGACACGCCCGCGAAATCCGTGGGCGCTGTATCCGCGACGCACAACCCATCGGGCGCGGTGAGCGGATCGCGGACGAAATCGACGAAGATATTCATGCCGCACGTGGGCTCGACGCCGTATTCGCCGATCCACGAATCGCTCATCACGCCGTGCGCCGAGTAGGGGAACTGATACCAATAGTGGTCTTCGGCATTTAGCGAGTCGGCGAGCGGCAACGCGACCTCGTTGGGCGTCGCCCCGTCCAGATCGCCCTGCAACATCAACACGGGCACGCTCGTCGTCGGCATCTCCCGGGCCTGCGGCTCGCTGTAGCGCGGCCACATCTCGTACATTTCGTACTCTTCGATCGTCGGCATCGAACCGAACATCATTTCCGTCTGCAACTCTTCCGTGAAGGCTTGCATGTCCGTGCCTTCGTACGCCGGATCGGGGTACTGATCGGACATGCCGATGTGCGTTCCGAGGACTTGGGAATACCAGCCGCCGGTGAGCCCCAGCAAATCGCCGTTTCCGTTGAAGGGGTTGTAGAACATATAGATGATCGCATCCATGTCGGCCGCCTCGCAGCGATCCAGACGATAGACCAGCGCGGGCGCGGCGGCGTTGTATGGGCTGTACCACGCGAGCCAGCCGAGCAGATACGACAGCGTGTAGCGGTCGATGCCGAGTTCCGGGCAGTGGCCGCCCGCGAGCTTGTCGTAGAGGGCCGCGAGCACGCCCCAGGGGTCCGCGCCCAACTTGCCCTGGCAGAACTCGTCCGCGCCGCACAGGTCCATCAGCCGTTTGCCGTTCGCGTCGTACGCCGGATAGAAATCGCGCACCGAATCGCCCGACGCGTGGATGCTGTCCACGACCGCCCCGGTGGGCTGGTCGGGATGCAGCAGCAGATAGCGCTGGACGAGATAGGTTCCGTAGGAACCGCCCCACACGAAAACGCTCTGACCGTCCTCGCGCGTGGCGTCGATGAACCCTGCCAGATCGTGGGCCGCGTTGCGCGTGGAGTATGCGTCGAATTCGTCGCCGAGATTTTCGTCGATCCAGGCCAGGCAATCGCTCCATTCGGCCATCGTGGCGATATACGCGCCGCCCTCGCTGCCCTCGGCTTCCTCGTCGGGGCAGGCGAGCGGGCTGGAATAGCCGACGCCGCGGTGATCGATCGTATACAGGTCGTATTCGGGCACCGCCTCGCGAAGCGTCTGCATCATCGGTGCGAAGGTCATCATCCCCGATGCGCCGGGACCGCCCTGAATCAGCCAGATCTGGCCGGCGCCCGTGCTTTTCGCCTCGGCCAGCCACCTTTTGGCCGCCACTTCGACGGTGCGCCCGTCCTCGGGGTCTTCCCAGAAAAGGGGAACCTGCGCCGTGGCACATTCGGCGAGTCCGTCGCCCGCACCTTCCTCCAGCGAGCAGGGCTGCCAATCGATGTCGGGAACGAACGGCTCGTCGTCGGCCGTGTCGTCGTCCGATTCCGAGTCGTCGCCGCCGCCATCGCCGTCTTCACACCCCGCGCCCGCGCACGCGATCGCCAACACCGCCACCGCCCAGATCCATCGGATGTGCATCGGAACCCCCTTCCGCGACGGTCCTTTCCCGCCGTGGGCAAAGAGATATTTGATTCTGCCGGTTCGCGAGGTCAAGTTATTTCTTGTTCGCGCCTTTCCACGGCTACCGTACGTCCCAACAGGGCGGAATTGTGACGGTCAAGGCCAATCCGAGGTTTTAGGGTAAGGGCGACCCGGCCTTTCTCCGAAGGGAGGTTTACAGGCCCGCGTTTTCGGGGGTCATTTGGTGTGGTGTGCGTCACGTTCGCGTTGCGCGATGCGGGCGCATGTGTTAACGAATTGCGTTATCCAGAAATCGGGGCATGGCCTTGGCCAAGATCGATCCCAAAGAGCCCGGAATTGAGCGCGCGAAAGTCACCCTGATCGGGTTCGACAGCGAGGACGTCCGTTACGAGGCGGTCAAGAAGATCGCCGAATTGCTGGACATCAGCTTCGACGAGGCGACCGAGTTGGCCGAGTCGGCGCCCGTGGACCTGCTGCCGTCGGCGCCGGTCGAGGCGGCCGAACTGCTGGCCGAAAAGCTCGCCAATGCCGGGTGCATCGCCGAAGCGCTTCCCCTTGGACAGGTCTATCGGTACTGCGAAACGCACCCCCACCGACGTGCGCGGGCGCGGTGCAAGACCTGCGAGATCAACATCTGCGAGCTGTGCCTGCGCAACAGCAAGGGCCGTTTCTACTGCCCCGAGCATTACGAAATCTTCAAGCAGAAGCGCACGTTGCGGATGGTGGGGGTCGCACTCGCCGGCGTCGCGGCGCTCTTCGTCGCCGCGTTCTTCTCCGCGCCGCTGATTCGGATGTGGAAATTTTACATCTCGTCGTTCGACACGCACGTGGCCGTCATCTACGTCTCGCAAAAACCCAACGAGGCGCAGAGCACGTTCTTTACGAAAAACATGGCGCGATCGCTGGAAGAACCGGGCTACCACCCGGGAGACGCGCACACGATCGCCGACCTCGCCGACTGGTTCAACCACGAGTACCAGCGCGTCACGACCGATTCGGATTCGCCCTTCGAACTGACGTCGTACGGGTTCTATACGATCAAGATCGGTCCGCCGCCCGCCGCGCCCGCGGGGGACAAGTCGTACAAGGGCCTGGAAATGAAGGCGGCCTACTGGGGCTACTTCAAGGACCTGATCGAGCAGAACCACCTGACCGACCGCGTGGACGCCGACGTGGTGCTGCTCGTGGAGCTCGTCGACGACACGGGCCGCGACCGCGACTTCATCGAGGATCTGGGCAGCGCGCAGTTCGGTTACGCTTACATTCAGATTCCAGTAGCGAATATGAAGTGGTCGAACGATTACTACGTCGCCGCCGCCGGCCACTACATCGCCCGCGCGCTCGGGGCGTCGCTCAAGCTCTCGGACAAGGGATTCCCGAAGAACCCCGAGGGGCTCGCGAGCCCGCAGCAGCAGCCGCCGTTCCCGCAGCCGCAAGCCGAGATCGCCGCGGGTTACCGCGCGGTCGAGGAGTTTACGATCGAGCGGCCGAGCACGCTGGACGACTACGTGGTCGGTCCGCTGACCGGATACGAATTCGGATGGATTTCGGCCAACCTCGTTCAGGGGATCTATCCGAACGCCACGTTCCAATAACCCGGCCGCCGCGCGGCCCGGGGGACGACCGTGAAAACAACGCGGGCGGCGATCGCTCGAATCGCTTTCATGTCCGTTTGCCTCGCCGTCGCGTGCGGTGCTTGTGCCGGCGATCTCGCCCCATCCCCCGCCCGATTCGAACTCGAACTCGTGCAATCCGCCGCCGGGCGACTCGTGCTCACCGGCCGCGCGCCGGTTCCCGACGGCACGTGGGTCTATCTCGACGTGGTCGGCGATCCCGGACGGCTGGACGCCCTGTGGGGAGAGGCCGCACCGGTCTTCGATGGTCGGTTCGCGCTCACGCTGCCCTTCACGGAGCCGCTGGTCTATCACGCGCGGGCCGGGCTCTCGCCGAGCCTCAATCCGTCGCTCGCCGATGCGTTCGCGAAGATCCCGGAGCGCCCCGGCATCGAAATTTTGAAGACCGATGCGGGGCCAGAAATCGTCGTGCGTCTCAAGACCGCCATCGGCACGCCCGCCGAGCGCGCCGCCGCCCACAAGGCGGTGATTGCCGATCTGCGTGCGTGGGAAAAGTCGTTCGCCCGCGAGACGGAGGATCTGGCAAACGGCGACGCGAAGGCGTTGCCCGAGATCTGGCGACGATACGCACGAGAGCGCGACCGGCTTCGCGGCGCCACGCCCGGGCGGCTGCTCTACGCGCCCGCGGCCGCGGCGGATCTGACGAAATGGGCCGACGACCTGGACGACCTGATGCGCCTCGCCGCCGCTCGCGCGACGGGTGCGCACGACGCCGACGCGTGGGAAAAGTCCCTTCGTTCAGCCCAAAAACGAGCCGAATCTTACGCCAAGCGAATCGCCGATCTCGACGCCGCGATGGAGAGCGACGCGCACTGAGCCGATTGCCCCAACCGCTTCACATCGATAAAATGCTTCCATCTGAAACTTCGGACGAAAGAGGTGCCCCATGCGCGCGGCATTGGTGTCGGTATTGTTCGCGGTGCTCGTGTTTGCTTCGGGACTGACCGGTTGCGGCGGCGATGACGACGATTCCGGCGGCGGATCGGGCGGCGACGACGATACCGGCGACGACGATACGGGTGACGACGATGCCGGTGACGACGACGTGTCGGACGATGACGCCGATGACGACACCGACGACGACACGGGCGACGACGACACCGGCACCACGACGACGACCGTGACGACGACGACCACCACCACGACGATCCCCGATCTCTACTTCGACGACTTCGAGTCTTATGCGCCGGACGCGGCGCCGACGTCACCGTGGGTCATCCAGGTCAATGGCGCGACCACGATCACCGTTGCGGACGAAATCGCCAAGGACGGCGAGGGGCAGTTCCTGAAGTACGTCGCGGGCGCGGATTCCGGCGACTTCGGAAATGCGTCCACCTACATCAACATCGCCGATGACGCGGTCTATTCGTTCGACGTCTACCGCCTCGCCGGGGCGTCGCTGGAAATGCGGATTTCATACCATGACGGGTTTTGGCTCGACGAAGTCATCGTGGGATTCGCCGGAGCGACCAACAAACTCCAGGCGTGGGATTCGTCCGTCCCGGGCTGGCTCGAGTGCGACACCGTGTCCTACGACGAGTGGCAGCGCGTCGAGGTCGTGTACTACTGGTACATGGGTAAGTTCGACGTCTATCTCGACGGCGTTCTGACTGCCTGCGACGACGTCCCATTGAACCACGACGACGAACAGCCCCTGACCCTCGTCCAGTTCCTCGACTTCACGTCGGCGGGATACGGCGGCACCGCGTACCTCGACAACGTCGGTATCCAATCTTACGGAGACTGAGCCCCGCGCTTCTCGCGACGCGCCGGGCCGCGCGCAGCGCATGACCTTCGTCATGGCGCGCGGTCCGGGCCGGGTTCACGCTGCCCCCGTCCCCATTTCACAAATCTGAACGGGCGCGGCGCACAGGTGTGTTCGCGCGGGAGGTCGCATGAGGCTGTTTCGTGTGCGCGCGCTGTGTGTTCTCGTGCCGATTTTGATCTTCGCGGTCGCGTGCGGCGGAGCGCCGCCCAAGGAGCCGCCGACGACTCCGGTCGCCAAGACCGAACCGGCACCGCCTCCCCCGCCGCCCCCACCTCCGCCGCCGCCCGCCGAGATGAAGGCTCAGTCGACGATCGTGGTCGCCCCGATCCTGCCGGGCAAGATGGACACGTGGAAGGGGTTCATTTCGGCGGCCAACGGCCCGCGAAAAGGTGAATACGAGGCGTCGCGTAAAACCGCCGGCATGACGCAGGAATCCGTCTTCGTTCAGAAGACGCCGCACGGCGATTTCGCCGTGGTGTATATCGAAGCCGCGGATCCCAAGGCCGCGTTCGAGACGTTCAAGAATGGCGCGACGCCCATGGACAAGGACTTTGTCGCCCTGCTCAAGGACGTGCACGGCATCGACGTCTCCCAGCCGATGCCGCCGGTCGAACTGCGCGCGGGCTACGAGGGCGACGGCAAGCGCGGCGGGGGAAACAACGCGTTCTTCATTCCGGTTCTTCCCGGCAGGGAGGCCGACGCGGACAAGTGGATGACCGACATGGAAGGCCCCAAGGCCGCGGAATTCGATCGCACCCGTGCCCTGACGGGCGTGACCTTCGAGCGCGTGTTCAAGGTGAGCACGCCGAACGGCATGCTGATCGCGGTTTACATCGAGGCGGCGGACCCGGCCGCGGCGCTGAAGAACATGGGGACCTCGACGGACCCTTTCCTCGTGCAGTTCTTCAAGGACGCGCAGGCCGTGACCGGAATCGACTTCACGAAGGGGAGTCCACCGGTGAACGAGAAGCTCTCCGAATACAAGGCGATGTGAACGACGAGCCGCAAGGCCATGTGATCGGCACACATGAATCGCGAAACGGCCGGGGCGACGCGCTCCGGCCGTTTTTTCATCCGACGGCTACTCGACGGGACGCATGACGTCGGGCGTGATCTCCCACGGCTCGATGCCGTCCGTCTTCGACTTCACGACGACGCGAAAGTCCTTGCCGTTCGCGGTGTAGGACTCGACCGTCACCGTCTCGCTCAGCCTGCCCGAGCCCTCGTCGATCTTCGCCAGATCCGCCGTGCCGAAGGTGAGCGGCGCGGCGTCGTTGTTCGCGATCTGAACCGCCATGTGCATGCGAATCTTCGCCGCGACCGCCCGCATGCGCGCGCTCTCGGCCTGGCGCTCGGCCGTATCCACGAGCGAGATGTTGTTGAGCAATGCGTTGACTTCCGCCGCGCGCTCGCCCTTGGGATTCGCGGCGAGCAGCCGTTCGAGGATCTTCTTCGCCGCGCCCTGCCGGTGCTTCATCAACAGCGACTTCGCGTGCATCATCGGCAGCTCCCACTCGAGCTGCTTCGCCGCGGCCTTCCCGGCGGCCGTGTTCGCGAAGTTCGACGCGACGTCCTCGAGCGTGGCTGTCGCCGCGCGGAACTCGCCGTTGCGCGCGCGGTCGAGGGCGCGGTTGACCGTGTCGTCCAGGTCCGCCTCGATCTCCGCGATCGCCTTTTCGGCCAGCGTGCCGACCTCGTACTTGTTCCACAAAATCAGAAAGCTCTTGAGCTGGTTGATCGACTGGCCCGGCATGTCGCGGTCGAGCTGCGTCTGCACGTCGGCCCAGGCCTGCGTGGAGTCGGGTGTGTCGGGGCGCGATGGGCACCCGACGAGGAAACTCGCGACCAGGAGCACGCACACGACTGCGACCACATCACGCACCGGCATGGACCACCTCGATTCCCGTTGCGAAAATGGTACCGCGCGCGCGGGGGCTGCACAAGCGAAATCGTCGGCTCAGCGCAAGAACGCCTCGCCCGCCTCGTAGAGCCCGGGGATGCCGACCGGCAGGCGGCCCGTCGGAGTCACGACGCCGTAGAGCACGCGCGCGACGGATTCGACCGCGAGATCGCGGTTGCTGTACGCGGCGAGATAGGTCGGCGCGTCGGGAAACGCGGAAAGGTCGTAGGGCATCGCGAGCGCCACGACGATCGTCGGCCTCCCGAGGTCGAGAATCCGTTGCACCATGCCCGCCTGTTCGGCGTCGTCGCGAGCGTTATAGGTGGCGACGACGATCACGTCGGCTTCCGACGCCGCCGCGCCCGCGACGATCGCATCGGCAGCCATGGACGAGGTCGGCGAACCGAAAAGCGCCCCCTCGATCGTCGGATCATACGCCCGTAATGCGCCCAGCAGCGTCTTTCCCGCCAGATTCGGCCAACCAGCGGTGGGGTAGGCTTCCCACACCACGAGCGCGGGCGCGATGACGTGAACGCGCGTCGATTGGGCGTCGAGCGGCACGAGGCCGTCATCGTCGCGAACCAGCGTCACGGCTTGGTCGTGGAGCGACGCGGCTAGCGCGTGCTGCGCCGGCGTGTCCACACGCGCGTTCGCGCCCTCGGCCTCGCGGAACGGATTTTCGAACAGGCAGTACTTCATCTTGAGCGCGAGGATGCGGTAAACCGATTCGTCGATACGCGCCGCGTCGATGCGGCCGTCCTCGACCGCGGCGGCGACCGCGTCGATCTGCGCGGCGATCGTCTCGGGGTACGGCGCCGCGCGAAACGCGCCCGCCGCGACCGGCTCGAAGTCCTCGAAGATATCCATCACCATGTCCGCGCCGGCCTGAATCGCGAGGATGTCCGGCATCTCGCCCCAGTCGTTGCCCGTCACGCCGACCATGTTTACGTCGTCCGTGATGATGACGCCCTCGAAGCCCAGTTCGTCGCGAAGAATCCCCGTCAGGATCTTGTGGCTGATCGACGCGGGATAGTCGGGGTCCCACGCCGTGAAACGGGCGTGTGTGGGCATGATCATCTCCGCGCCGGCCTCGATCGCGGCGGCGAACGGCGCGAGATAGACGTCGCGCAGCGTGTCCTCGTCCTGATCCGCCACGGGCATCGACGTGTGCTCGTCGCCCGGCGCGGCGGTCTGCCCCGGAAAGTGCTTCGGCGTGGGGATCACCAGCTCGCGGCGCGTCGCGCGTACGGCGGCGCGGGCGTGCGCGGCGACCTCGTCGGGCCGCTCACCGAAACTGCGCGTGTACATCGACGTCTCGGCGGGATCGGTCATCACGTCGAGCACGGGCGCGAGATTCACGCTGATGCCGAGTTCGTGAAGCTGCTCGGCCATGATCCCGTACGACGCGGCGGTGGCTTCGGGATCAAAGGTCGCGCCGAGGCCCAGATTGCCCGGCGTGTCGGTGCCGCCGAAGAGCGACGACAGCGACTGCGGAATACCGCCCTCCTGGTCGATGCCGATGAAGAGCGGCACGGGAGGGTCGTTCGCCATCGCGAGGGTTTGCAGCGTGTTCGTGTTGTTGACCGTCCACTCGGGCCACGCGCCGAGCGTCAGCAGAATCTTCGCGTGCACGGCTCCCACGCCCAGATCGCGCACCATTTCGATGGCGCCGGGGCTCTCGAAAAGCGGGAACATGTCGACGCCCACGTAGTACATCTGCGCGACCTTGCGACGCACGTCCCACGCGGCAAGGATCGCGTCGATCCGCTCCTCGTCCACGACGCAGAACTCCGGCTCGTCGGAGTCGTCGTCCGGCGCGTCGTCAACGGGCGCGGTGTCTTCGTCATCGTCCGAGTCGTCGTCCTCGGGAACGTCCGAGTCCGTCGAATCCGCGTCGTCGCCCGTGCCGCCCGCGCAAGCGGCAATGATGGTAAGCGCCAGTGGCCACAAGGCGGCAATGGTCCTGTCGTTCATCGCTAATCCGCCTCGATCAGAACCGCGTACGGCGCATCGAGAAACGACCCGTAGGTCACCAACGCGTCGGCCGTGACGCGCCATTCGATCTCGGCGCGGCGCGCACCCGGCGGCACGTCGGTCGTTTCCTCGTATGCGAACCACTCCGGCGTGTTGATCGGGCCGATCGACGATTCGCCCAGCGCGTCGCCCGACTCGTCGAGGAAACGCAGCGTCAGCGTCGCCTCGTTGCGTCCGTCCCAACTGGTCATCCACGCGCCGAAACGCATCGCCAGCGCGCCCGCGTCGATGCCGTCCTGCCGGGCGGTCGGCAGCAGGAATTGCTGCGTCGCCCATTGATCGAGCGCGGGGAGCATGGCCGCGGCGAGCAAGTGGTCGCCCGTGGCCGAGGGCACGTCGGCCTCGGGCAGGAAGAAGAGCGGCAGCCAATGATCGCGCATCACGGACACGCCGCCGCTGCCCACCCAGCGCGCGAAGCCGTCGTCGAAGAGCGGGTTGTCGATCAGGTTCGCCGAGACGACGCCCGACGATTCGGCGCGCACGTCCACGGTGAGCGACACGGCGTCGAACGACGCGACGTTGACCGCGCCGAGCAGGCCCATCGCGACGCTGCGTAGCGTAACGCGCGCGTAGCGCGTGCCGGGCGGGATCTCTCCCACCGCGCGCCACGGCTGCCAGTAGAGTGCGTCGAAACGCCCGGCGCTGACGTGGCCGGTCAGGCGGCCACCCGCGTCGAACAGGTCCACCACCGCCTCGGCCTCGTCGTAAGGGATCAGCCAGCTATAGGGCAGGTCGCCGAGCAGGAGCGTGCCCGTGCGCGACGCACCCGAGAGCACGATGCGCGCGCGGCCCTCGTCGATCGCGGCGGCGTAACGCGCGAGATCCGCGCCCTGCATCGCCTTGGACTTCAGCGACCCCGTGCCGCCGGTAAAGACGCGCTCGCCGTCGAGGGGCTCCACCCAAAACCAACCCTCATTCACGACGGAGCGGACCAGCGTCCACCCGGCGCCGCCCTCTTCCGCGCCGCCGTCCGTGAGCAACTCCTCGCGAAACGCGAAGGGAACCCACGCGGGTTCGGCGAGCGCGTTCCCCTCGGCGTCGGTCGCGGCGGTCACGTAAATGTTCAGATCGGCGGGCGCGGGAATTGGCCCCGCGAAATTCAGCTTCACGATGTCGCCGTCGCCGAGCAGGTCGAACGACGCGGGCGAAATCTCGGCATCGCCGTTCGCGACAATCACGGACACGTCGGCCATGGGGCGGTCAAAGAGCAGCGCGATCGCCTCGTCGCCGAAGCCCTGCATCGCGTCGAGTAGAACCGGAGCCGATGGCGCGGGCGTTTCGGGGAACGCGATCTCGCTCCACTGGGGCTTGTGATCGGAAAGCGGCGGCGTGAGATTCAAAATCTCGCCACGCACCGCGCAAGCGCCGGAGCTTTTGTTGAAGTACGCGTTGTCGATGAGCTGCCGTCCCTCGGTACCGTAAAAATACACCGACGGCCACGTCACCCGCGACGACGGCGGCACGCCCATCGACGCCCAAGACTCGGCCATCGTCTCGGCGAGGATGCGCATCTGCGTCGAGCCCATCTCGTCGTTCCAGTCGCCCGCGACGACGATGCGTTCGGCGTCGTCCGCCGGCAGGATCGTGTCGACCAATTCGCGCGTCTGGCGGTTGCCCTCCTCGTCCCAACTGATGTGAATCGCGTAGGCCGACACCTCCGCGCCGTCGATGGTGGTGTTCGCGCGCACCACATGGCGACCGCTGCCCGTGAAATAAATGACCTCGGGATCGACGAGCGCGGTCGCAGAAATCAGCGCGATGCCGTTGTCGTATTCGAGATGATCCATGCCCATCTCGTCCGCGATCGTCTGCGCGAACGCCTCGTCGGGCACTTCCTGCAAGGCGAACAGGTCGTAGGTTCCGTGGTCCGCCAGCGCCGCGCCGATCTCATCGGCGGTGGCGAAGTTTCCGCCGTACACGTTGTAACTGCCCATGACGACGCGCGAGCCGGGCGGATCGGGCTCGGGACACACGTATCGCCCCCAGCGCAGCGGCTTCGTCTCGACGAGCACGGGGTGATCGTCGTCCGCGTCGTCGTCGGGGAGCGGCGGCCACGTGTCGTCATCCGCATCGTCGTCCGCGTCGTCGTCCGTGTCGTCGTCCGTGTCGTCGTCGGGCGCGAGCGCGTCATCGTCGGATGGGGAATCATCAGATGATCCACATCCGCAAAACGCGAGGGCAAGGACCACCAAAATGACGGAAAAAAGGTGTTTCATGCCGTGATCGTAGCACAAGGCTTCGTGCGGAACATCGAGAGACGCGGCGAGGGCCAATGACCCGCGTCCATCCGGTCCGTCGCACGGGCGAGGATCAACGCGGCAACACTCCGAAAACTGTCGAAAAACTTGACAGCGGGGGCTAATTCCACATGATGAAGCCCGCCCGCGCGCGAGGAAAACGGGCGGCGTTGGGGGCTTGGGGGTCGTTAGCTCAGTTGGTAGAGCAACGGACTTTTAATCCGTAGGTCCCGGGTTCGAGCCCCGGACGACTCACGTACCGATTCGCGCTCGCGAGCGCGACACGAACAGTCCGGCGGACGCCGGGTCCACCGGAAGCGACTCACCTTCCTTTGATCGTTTTGGGGGACCTCATGGCGGCGACACAGGCCGAGGCCAAATCGGGCGGGCTGCCGGCGGCCGAATTGCAGCGGCTCACCGGAATCGCGAAACGCGTTCGCGAAAAAATCCTCCACGTGACGGAAAAGAGCGGCGGCGGCCATCTGGGCGGCAGCTTCTCGCAGACGGACATCCTCGTCGCGCTCTACCACAAATACATGCGGGTCGACCCAAAAAATCCCAAGTGGGAGGAGCGCGACCGCTTCGTTCTGTCCAAGGGCCACGGCGGCATCGGCCACGCCACGCTGCTGGGCGATATGGGATTTTTCGAGGAAGTGAAACTCGAAAAATTCAACAAGACCGAGTCGATCTTCGGCATGCACCTGGACCGCCACAAAGTCCCCGGCGTGGACGCGTCCACCGGATCGCTCGCCCATGGGTTCGCCATCGGCCTGGGTTTCGCACACGGCGCGCGACTGACCGACCGGAAGTGGCACACCTACATTGTCATCTCCGACGGCGAACTGCACGAGGGCACGACGTGGGAAGCCTTCCTGTCGGGCGCCCAGTTCAAGATCACCAACGCCACGGTATTCGTCGATTTCAACAAGCTCACCATCGACGGGTTCACCGCGCAAATCATGAACGTCGAGCCCATCGACAAAAAGATCGAGGCCTTCGGCTGGTACGTGCAGCGCATCGACGGCCACGATTTCAACCAGATCTGCGAGGCGATCGAAAACGCCGCCGCCGAAACCGAGCGCCCCTCGTGCATCATCTGCGACACGGTCAAGGGCAAGGGCGTCGATTTCATGGAAAATCAGCCCAAATGGCACTACGGCGGACTCGACAACGAACTCGCGGCCAAGGCCCTCGCGGCCCTGCGGAAAGGTTGAGGGGGACGACCATGGCGATCGGACTCACCTGGAACATCGACGATGCAGACCACATGACGCAGGGCGAGATCTACGGCGAGGTGCTCACCCGCCTGGGATCGGAAAACCCGAAAATCGTCGCCCTCACAGCGGATCTGGCCGGATCGACCAAGATCGGCGCGTTTCAGAAAAAACACGCCGACCGGTTTTTCAACTTCGGCATCATGGAAACGAACATGATGGGCTGGGCCTCGGGTTTGGCCGAATCGGGCTTGATCCCGGTCGTCTCCACCTTCGCCGCGTTCGCCGCGCTGCGTTGCGCCGAACACGTGCGCACCGACATCTGTTACAACAAACGCAACGTCAAAATCATCGCCACGCACTCGGGCACGAGCTTCGGCCCGGCCGGCACCACGCACCACTGCACCGAAGATCTGGCCGTGATGCGCGCCATCGCGGGGATGACGGTGATCGTTCCCGCCGACGCATTCGAGACGGCCAAGGCCACCGCGGCGGTCATCGCGCACGACGGACCGTGCTACGTGCGCATCGGCCGCAGCTTCGAGCCGCCGCTGTGGAAGAACCTCGATTTCGACTGGGAGATCGGCAAAGCCATCCAGCTTCGCGAAGGCACGGATTGCACCGTCATCGCGTGCGGTCCCTCGGTGCTGGAGGCGTGCGACGCGTCGGATCGCGCCAAGGCCCGGGGCCTCGCGGTGCGCGTGCTCGACATGCACACCATCAAGCCGCTCGACAAAGACGCGGTGGTGCGCGCCCTGATGGACACGCGCCGCATCATCACGGCCGAGGATCACAACGTGCTGGGCGGTTTGGGCAGCGCGGTCGCCGAGGTGATCGCCGAGTCGGGCAAGGGGTGCGTGCTGCGCCGTTTGGGCATGCAGGACCGCTTCAGCCCGCACGGCTCGCCCGAGGATTTGCAGCACATGCACAAGATCGACGCCGACGGCATCGAGGAGACGATCGCCGAGGTCATGAAGACGGACTTCGAGGCCGACGAGGATTGGGAAGACGAGGTGTAGGACCCTCACCCCGGCTCGCTTCGCTCGCCTCCCCCTCTCCCGCCTGGCGGGAGAAGGGCCGGGGGTGAGGGACCCTCGGAGACCAACGACCAGATTCGGCAAACAGTGGAGCCATTCATGGACGCCGACCGACTGAAATCGACCCTGTACCTGCGCTGCGCACTTCCGCTCGCCAAGGTGCTGCGCACCGAGCACCCGCAGGTTTTCGACAAGCTCTATTACAAGATGAACGCCGTGGTGCAGTTCTGCGTGAAAGGTGACGACGAGCTGGGCACGCGTCTCGTCTTTTATGACGGCGCGCTCGACGTGGAATTCGGCGTCAACCGCCGCGACGCCACGCTCGTTTTCGAATTCGCGACGCACGAGGGACTGAACGGATTTTTCGCGGGCAAGATGGGCGGCGCGTACCTGCCGAAGATCACGCCGCTCTACCGGCTCGACATCGTGCTGCGCGTGCTGCCGCTGCTGCTGGAGCTCAAGATCCTCGATCCCAACAACATCCCCAAGACACCTTACTGGCAGGGCCTCAAGGTCAAGATGGTCCTGTACATGATCACCGCCGCGCTCTCGCAGCTCAACAAATCGGGCCACGAGGACATGCGCCACTGGACCCAGATGCAGCCCGAGCGCGTGTATCAGTGGACGGTGGAGAACGGCGGACCCGCGGCGTATCTGCGCGTCAAGGCGGGAAAGACCAAATCGGGTCGCGGGTCGTACACGCGTCGGCGGCCTTTCGTCCACATGATTTTCCCCGACATCCCGGGCGCGTTCATGGTGCTCACCAATCAGGCGCCGCTCGTCGAGGCCGTGTCCAAGGGCTTCGTCCGCACGGAAGGCGCGATGGAATATTCCAAGGACATCGGCACGTTCATGCAGACCATCGAGACGATGCTCCGCTGAAGATCGCAGCTCGTTGGTCGTACGCGCTTGACGGTCCGCGGGGCGCGCCGTATTTTTCCGCCACGTCGTTTCCTTCGAAAACTTGCCGGTTTGCCTCGGAATGGGGAGGGGTCGTGGACGACACGCGGACCGACGAAGTGCGCCGTTTCGCCGCGCGAAGCGCCGACGTGTCGCGCGCCTTTTTCGACGCGTGCGCGCCGGACGTCGTGCGCGTCGCGGATCTCGTCGTGGCATCGCTGACGTCGGGCGGCAAGGTGCTGCTCTTCGGCAACGGCGGCAGCGCGGCCGACGCGCAGCATCTCGCGGCGGAACTCACCGGGCGCTACCTGCGCGAGCGCGCGCCAATCGCCGCCATCGCCCTCACCACCGACACTTCGGCGCTCACCGCCATCGCCAACGACTACGGATTCGAGCGCGTGTTCGAGCGCCAACTTCGCGCGCTGGGCCGCGCGGGCGATGTCGCGGTCGGCATCTCCACCAGCGGCAACAGCCCGAACGTCATCGCCGCATTCGAGGCCGCGCGCGACATCGACATGAAAACCATCGGTCTGTCCGGGCGCGGCGGCGGACGCATGGCGGCACTGTGCGACATGTGCTTCGTCGTCCCGAGCGATGAAACGCCGATCATCCAGCAGGCGCACATCACGCTCGGGCACCTGATCTGTGGCCTCGTCGAGCAGGCCGCGGTGGGCGCGCGATGACCGGTGAATTCGACTTCGCGCGGCTGCGCCGCAAGGCCATCGGGGAACGAAAGAGTCTTGTCGAGGCCGAGCAGCTCGGCCGCCCGCACGCGCCGGGGCGCAGCTTCGCCGACTGGTTCGATGCCCTGCCCGACCAGCTCGCCGCGCGCGATCTGCGCCGGGTAGTCGCCGCGATCGTCGATGCGCGCCGCGCGGGGCGGTCCGTCATGCTGGGCATGGGCGCGCACGTCGTGAAGGTCGGCCTCACGCCCATCGTCATCGACCTCATCGACCGCAGCCTCGTCACCTCGGTGTCGTACAACGGCGCGGTGCTCGTGCACGATTACGAACTCGCGACGGTGGGCCGCACGAGCGAGGACGTGGCCGAGGCGCTCGCCGACGGCAGCTTCGGCATCACGCTCGAAACCGGGCGCGATTTCGCCCGCTTCGTCGACGACGGTGCGGCGGCGGGATGGGGCCTCGCCGAAGCCGTGGGGCGCGGGCTCGTCGCCCTGAACGCCCCTTACGCGGCGACCTGCCTGACGGCGGCGTGCGTGACGCGGGGCGTGCCCGTCACGGCGCACGTGGCGATCGGCACCGACGTCACGCACCTCGCGCCCGAACTCGATTTTGCGAAGCTCGGCGCGCTGGCGGGGCGGGATTTCGCGCGGTTCATCGCGCTCGTCGAAAAGCTGGACGGGGGCGTTTACCTGAATCTCGGGTCCGCGGTCGTGATGCCGGAGGTTTTTCTGAAGGCCGTATCCGCGGCGCGCAACACCGGCGCGGCAGTGTCGCGCATCACGACGGTCAACATGGATTTCATCCGCCACTACCGCCCGATCACCAATGTCGTGACGCGGCCGACCGCTTCCGGCGGATGGGGCTGTCACCTGACCGGGCACCACGAAATCCTGTTTCCGTTGCTGGCCGCGGCGGTAGTGGAAAAATGGGAAAATCGGACATAGAATCTCGTGATTCTCTTGGGGATTTCACGTAAACGGCGGTTGCCGACGGGGGAATGGGAGAGGCCGGGGGCCTTCGCCATACCATGACCAAACGCGTTCTGGTCGGAGAAAGCAATTACGCCGAGTTCGAGGTCCTGAGCGATCTGCTCACGGCGAAAGGGCTCAAGGTCACGTGGCTGAAGAACGGCCGCGACGTGGTCGCCCAGTACGATCAGATCCGGCCCCACCTGATGATCCTCGACGCCCTGCTGCCGGGCATGACCGGCCTCAAGGTCACGCAGGCGATCAAAAACGGCGCGACCGGCAACGATGTGCGCGTCATCCTCATGTCGAGCGTCTACAAGCAGTTCAAGCAGCAGTATGAACAGCGCACGAAATACGGCGTCGACGCCTATACCGACAAGCCCGTCAACGTCTCCGAAATCGAACGGCTGATCGACGAGTTGCTGGGCGAGATGTCGGGCGAAGAGGCGCTGGAACAATCGGTGATGGACGTGTTCGCCGAACCCGCGGAACCGGCGCCGACGCTCGCGCGGGCCGGCGCCGACACGCCGCGCGAAATCGTCCCGCCGCCGGCGGTGCGCGAGCAGGTCCGGCCCGCCGACGAGACAAGCCGGCGCGGTTTCGTCGAGGGCTCCCTCGCCGAGACGCCCTTCCCCAAGCTGCTCTTCACGCTCTTCAAGTACAAACGCACCGGCGCGCTGCGCGTCGATCGCGAGAAAGTCAGCAAGGTCATCTATTTCCGCGACGGCATGCCGGTCTTCGTGACGAGCAACCAGAGCAACGACAGCCTCGGCCGCTATCTCGTCGCGCGGCACTTTATCAACGTCGCGCAGTACAACGCGTCGCTGGAGAAGATGATCGACTCGGGCAAGGGGCACGGCGAGGTGCTGCTGGGCATGGGCGCGATCACGCCTCACGACCTGTATCGCGGCCTGCAGGAGCACGTCTTCGACAAGGTGCTCTCGGTCTTTTCGTGGGACTACGGCCAGTACCGGTTCCGACCCGGCCGGTTCGACCTCGACCAGAACATCGCCGTCCAGATCGAACCGCTGCGCCTGATCTACCAGGGCGTGCGCCGGTTCTATCCGCTCACGCGTCTCGAAGGTTTTTTCAACGATTACAAGAACCGCCGTCTGCTCGCAAAGGCCGACGGGCACGCCCACGCCGCCGCCGCCGGGCTGCTGCCGTCGGAGGTGAAGTTCACCACGCTCATCAACGGCAAACGGTCGGTCGGGCAGATCGTCGCGCGCAGCAACCTGTCGCTCACCGAGACTTTCCAGGTTCTCTACGTCCTGATCCTTGTCGAGGCGATTCGCTTTCGCGGCGATCCCGAGTTCGGCACACGCACCGCCGAAACGCAGAAGGCGTTCGAAAAGGACCGCCGCGATCGACGCACCGAGATGCGCGAGGAAGACACGCGGCGGCGCAAGTATGCGACCGAGGTCGAACGGGCTCATGCCGCGCTCGACCGGCAGACGCACTACGAGCGATTCGGCCTGCGCAAGGACGCGACCACCGATGCGGTCAAGGCGGCTTATTTCCGGCTTTCGCAGCGCTATCGCGACCATCGGTCGTACGGAGCGGCGGACGAGGCGACCCGCCGCATGGCGGACGAGCTCTTCGACGCGCTGACCGAAGCCTACGAGGTGCTGCTCACGCCGGATCGACGACGGGAATACGACGCCTCGATCACGCGCAGCGTCTTCGACGCCCGGACGCCATCCGCCCGTACCGAAGCGCCAGCGGCCGAGGATCTCGAGGCGATGTTCACGACCATCACCGACGACGAGTTCCGCAAACCGGCGACGTCGGACGAATTCGAGGCGTTCCTTGCCGAGGCTCCGGAAACGAAGCCGCCCACGGGCGTCGAGGATCGCGCTGCAAAGGAAGGCCCTGCTGCTGCGGCGGCCTCGTTCGACGAGGACCTCGAATCGGCGCTCTGGGAAATCGACGCCGAGCTGTCGAAGCCTTCCGCGGACGACGAGCGCGAGGTCAACATCTTCGAGGGCGACGACGGGGTTGCCGAGTCCGAGGCCGTGACCTTCGACATGGGCAATCTGCTCAAGGCCGAACTCGCGTTCCAGGAGGGCGAGGACGCCCTGCGCGACGGAGACTTCGCCGAAGCGGCGCGGGCGTTCGCCGAGGCGCTGCGCGTCGCGCCGAACGAGGCCGAATATCACGCGAGCTTCGGGTGGGCGACCTTCTGGGCCGCGCCGCACGACGACGTGGCCGTCGCGACCGCGCGCGAGTCGCTCGACCGCGCGGTCGGGATGAACCCCGGTCTCGACATGGCGATCTATTACCAGGGCATGATCGCCCGGCACGCGCGCGACGCCGTGCGGGCGAAGAGCCTGTTCGAGCGCGCGCTGCAGCTCAACCCCGATAACGAGGCCGCGGCGAAAGCCCTGCGGGAAGTCGAAGGGGGCTAGAGTTGGCGCAGCGCCCCAAAAACGTTCTCGTCGTCGAAAACACCGAATCCGAGCGACGGCAGCTCGTGGGCATCCTGACGTCGATGGGATACGAGACGTACGAGGCGGGAACGAGCGACGAAGCGCTGCGCGCCTTCAAACAGTATCAGCCCGATCTTGTCATCATCGAGATTCTCATCCCGGGCATGGGCGGCCTGTCGGTCTGCAAGCTCATCAAGGAACAGGCTCCCGACTGGGCCAAGGTCATCGTCACGTCGAAGCTGATGCAGAGCCGCACGATGATGGACACGGCCATGCGCAAGAACAAGGCCGACCGGTTTTTGCAAAAGCCGTTCGAGGTCGGCGTCCTGACCAAGGCCGTGATCGACCTGATCGGAATCAGCGAGGTTGCGCCGGCGCCGAAGGATGACCCACGCAGATCGCCATCCGCAACGACCCCGGCGTCGATTCCCGACGATCATGTCGAGACGCCGACGGCGAAACCGGAGCCGGTGTCCGTGGAGCCGCGCGCACGCACTGCGCGTTCGTTCGAGCGCACCGGAAACTTCACGTCCGAAACGCTGCCCGATCTGCTGGCATGGATCATCGAGTCCCGGTTCACGGGCGCGTTGCAGGTCGAGGGCGAGCCCGGCGCGAAGCAGGCGTTCTTCATGGACGGATCGCCGGTCTTCGTGCAATCGAATATTCGGGAAGAATCCCTCGGGCGCATGCTCCTCGAAAGCGGCCTCATCTCCGAAGACGCTTACCGCGACGTCATGGCCGCGAGCGCCGAAACCGGGCGCAAGGTCGGAAACCTCGTGGTGGAACGCGGTCTCATCGGCCCGGAGGAACTGACCGCGCAGCTTTGCCGCCAGACCGCGCTCAAGCTCGCCCAATTGTTCGCGTGGCCGGACGGGCGATACCGTTTCGACGACAAGGCTCACTACCCCGAAAACGCCGCCACCTTCGAAGCCTCGCCCGCGGAAATCTTTCTCATGGGTTACGGGCGATTCGCGCCGATCGAAGCGCTCGAAAAGCTCTTCGCGCGCGACCGCAATGCCGTTCCGCTGGCGACCACCCCGTCCGGCGCCTTCACGAATGCCGCAGAGCTTCTGGACGACGCGCAGCGCGCCCTGCTCGCGGGACTCGACGGCCAATCGAGCCTGGCGAAGATGTCCGCGCGCACGTCCATGCCGATGACCGCGTTTCTGCGAACTTTTTACGCGATCGTCTCCGTCGGCGCCGCGGGTCTTGCCGATGCACCGACAACGGCGACGAAACTGGTGCCCACCGCCGCCCCACGCAGCGTCACGGTGGACGAAAAGGAATTCGAGACCCGCGTCAACCGGGTCGCGGCGCGGCTCGAGGAAATGACCTACTTCGAATTGCTCGGTGTCGAACCCGATGCGAAGGACACGCAGATTGATGAGGCGTTCCGAAAAAAGCGCGAGGAGTTCAACCCCGATCTGCTCGGGTTCGACGCTCCCGCGCAACTGGTGCGCCGCGCGCGGGCGATCCTGAACAAACTGAATGAGGCCCGGACCACGCTTCAGGACCCCGAAGCCCGCCGCCGTTACAAGCGCAAGACCGCGCGGACCATGGTCGTGGACGAAAACGATCCGCAGGCGATGGCCCGTAAAAAGAAGATGGACGCCGAGGTGGCGTTTCAAAAGGGCCTCGTGGCGATGGAACGCAAGCGCTATCCCTACGCCGTCGAGTGCTTCGACCGCGCGTCGACGCTGGATCCGGATGTCGCCGAGTACCATGCGCGTACCGGGTATGCGCTGTTTCGGATGCTCGCCAACCAGGACGAGATGTGGGAGGACGCGACCAACCGGCTTTCCCAGGCGATCCGCATGGACGCCGAAAACGTGAACCACCGCATGTGGCTCGCCGAGATGCTGCGTCACCGGGGCGACGACGCGACGGCGTACAAAATTTATCGCAAGGTGCTGGAACTCGCGCCGAACCACGAAGAAGCGAAGCGGCAGGCGCATTATCTGGGGCAGCAGGTCGAGGCGAAGGCGCGCGAGGGCGAGGACGCGAAGAAATCGTCCGGCGGTCTGTTCGGGAGAAAGAAATGAGCGAGAACCTGACGGTCTTCATCGCCGAGCACGACGAGAGTTTCGCCTCGCTCGCCATGGGGCAGATCGCCGCGCGCGGCATGACCGTCCGCAAGTTTCGCTCCGGCGCGGAACTTCTGGAAGCGCTGGAGGAGCAACGCATCCCTCCCGACGTGCTTCTTCTCGCGGCCCTTCTTCCCGACCGAAACGGTCTTGAGCTTTGCAAGAAAATCAAGGACTACACGCCTTACTCCAAGATCAAGATCATCCTCGTCAGTTCGTTCCCACGCACGGCTCGGTTCGTGTCCGAAGCGAAAACGCGTTATCGGGCCGACTTCTATATCGAACAGCCCTTCGAGGTGACGCTGATCCCGGACGTCGTCGCCAAAGTCGCCGAGGGCGGCGCCGAGGAGATCACGACTCCCCCGAAAACGTCCGCCGGCGCACAGAAGGCGAGTGCGCAGACCGCCGCTCCGCGCAAGTCCTCGGAGCCGGCGGCGCCCACGCCCGTTCGCGACACAGAGCCCGAACGGCGAAAGCCCGAACAACGCAGGGCGATCGAGCCGGAATTCGAACCGCGACGTACGCGCCCGGTTCCGCGCGACATGGAGGGGCGTCGTGAATCCGACGCCGCGCCGACACCCCGACCCGCTGCACGGAGACCCGCGCGACGCATGCTGTCGCTGCCGCTCTCCGGAAATCTGCACGATGTGCTGTTGCCCGAGTTGCTGCTCTACCTGTATCAGAGCCGCTCAACGGGCGTGCTCAAGCTCAAGTGCGCCGACGAGGAACGACGCATCACGCTGCGCAACGGCGTTCCGGTCGCGATCGACACCAACTTCATCGCCGACCAGGCGCTCGGCCGAATCCTGATCGAACAGGAACGAATCACCACCGAGCAGTTCGACACGGCAAAGCGGACGGCGGATTTTCAGGGGCGGCGCATCGGCGAGGTGCTCGTCGAGATGGGCGCGGTGACGAGCCACGAACTGCTCGCCACGCTGCATTTTCAGGCGCGGCAAAAACTCATGAGCGCGTTCCGCCACCGCGAGGGCACCTATGTCGTCGAAGAGGGCACGCCGACCCTGCGCGACACGGGCCAACTCGAGGACAGCATCCTGTCCATCCTGCTCGCGGGCGTGAAGAACTATTACACGCTCACGCAGCTCGAGGAGCGCGTGTACAACAACAAGCGCCGCGTGGTGGCGAAGAACGACACGTCCACGGTTCGGCGAGGCGCGTTGCAGCTCACGCGCAAGGAATGGGAGCTGCTCGACCTCGTCAACGGCGAGCGGACCCTCGGCGAGATCATCAGCCTCGCGGAACTCTCGTTCGTGCGCACCTTCCAGATCGTGTATCTGCTCTTCCTGTTCGGGTTCATCCGTTTCGTCGACGAGGGGCCGGCGTTTTTCCAGATCGACGAACCGGTCATGAGCCGCGCGGTGGCCGAGGCCGACGAGCTGGCCGTCGCGCCGCCCGACCCCGGTCGCTCGATCGTCGAACTCGAGGGCGAAGGCGAGGACCGGCTCATGCGTCTGCTGTACCGGCTCAACGGCATGGCGGCGACGGGCACCGTCGTCGTCGGTTCCCGCCGCGACACGCACCGCATCGAAATGCGCCGCGGCAATCCCGTGCGCATCACGTCGGAGCGGCTCGATCACTGGAATCTCGGGAACCTGCTCGTCGAGCGAAACCTGATCACCGCCGACCAGCGCGACGCCGCCCTTGAGGAATCGAAAATGTCCGGCCGTCCACTCGGCGAGACCTTCCTCAAGCGCGGCGCGATCGGTCCGCACCAGCTCTACGAAGCCCTCGTCGCGCAGGTGGACGCGCGATTGCAGATGCTGTCCGAGGCGCTCGACGTCGAGGACATCCGGTTCGAACCGGGCGCCGACTCGGCGGATGACGCCGGAACGGGCGTCGACGTGTTGCGGGTCATCATTGCGGCGTTTCGGTCGCGCATGAATCGCGAGGCCGTGGAATCCGACCTGAAGCAACACCTGCTGCAAACGCCGAAAATGGCGCCCGCGGCACAAAGCCGCGTGCGCAAGAACCTCATCGACGCCCGCGAGGCGCAGCTCCTCAGTTCATTCAACGGCAAGCGCACGCTCGACCAGATTATCCGCATCACGCCGATCGGCCGCGAACGGGTGCTTTCGCTCGTGCACGCGCTCTACCAGCTCGGCCTGCTCGACTTCGAATCGGAGTTCGAGGCCGTGAAGGTTCGTTAGGTTCACACGCAGGAGGACGACGTGGCCGAATCGCCCTTCACGTTCCGCGAACTGACGCCGAGGGACTGGCCCGACATCGAAGCCCTCTTCGGTCCACGCGGCGCGTGCGGCGGTTGCTGGTGCATGTGGTGGCGCGTCGAACGCGGCGGCAAATTGCGGGAGGCCACCAAAGGCGCCCCGGCGAAAGCGACGTTCCGCGAACTTGTCGAGTCGGGCCGCGTGCGCGGCATCCTCGCCTTCGAGGGCGACGTCCCCGTCGGCTGGTGCTCCTTCGGTCCACGACCGTCGTTTCCCCGTCTCGAAACCGTCAAGGCTTACCGGCGGGACGACGGCGCGGCGGGTTGGTGCGTCAACTGCTTTTTCATCGCAAAGGATCGGCGCGGCCGAGGCGTCGCGGGCGGATTGCTCGACGCGGCGATCGCCGCCGCCAGGCGCGCCGGCGCACCGTGGCTCGAAGCCTACCCCGTCGTGTCGAAACCCGGTGCGACGGTGCCCGCGGTCTTCGCGTTCATGGGCCCCGAAACGCTCTTCGACACGCGGGGCTTTCGCGAGGTCCAGCGCCTGTCGCCCTCCCGCCCCGTCGTACGTCTCGCGCTTTCCTGACGCTTTTCATGTCCCGACACGGTCGAACGCGCCCTGACCGCCGTCATTCGTGACATGGCCCGATTCCGTGTTATCTTTTGCGTGAAGCGTCGCGACGCGCGGCGCGGGGAGCGGGCTCGATGCGTTGGTCGTGGGAAATTGGACGTCCTTTCGGAATCCCGGTGCGGGTCCACGCGACGTTCCTGATCCTGCTCGGCGTCGTCCTCTTCACCGGCGAGGGCGGCAAACCCGATCCCGCGGCGCTGCTGATCCTGCTCGTCGTCTTCGCGAGCGTGGTGCTGCACGAGCTGGGCCACTCCCTCGCGGCGCGGGCCTACGGCATCGTCGTGCGCGACATCACGCTCTGGCCGCTGGGCGGCATCGCGCGGCTCGAACGCATCCCAGAGCAGCCCGGGCGCCAGGTCGTGATCGCCGCGGCGGGCCCCGCCGTCAGCTTCGCGCTCGCCGGGCTCATCGCCGTGCCCGCGTTTCTCCTCATCCCCGACCTCGATCCCAAGACGCGCGCCGAGCAGATCCTTTGGTACGCCGCCGAGATCAACCTCATGCTCGGCCTGTTCAACCTGCTGCCCGCGCTGCCGATGGACGGCGGACGCATCCTGCGCGGCGTGCTGGCGATGACCAGCCTGAAGCCCAAGGCCACGTACATCGCCGCGCGCGTGGGACAGGCGTTCGCGATCGCACTCGCCGTGGGGGGACTTGCGCTCGGCCGGCCGTGGCTCGCGGTCATCGCCGTGTTCGTCTTCCTCACCGCCGAGCAGGAATGGCGCTCGGAACACGTCGTCGGGCGACTGCGTTCGGTGGCCGCGTGGCAGGCGATGCTCCGACCGGTGGCGACGGCGGGCCGCATGACGAGCATCGGCTCGCTCGCCGATTTCGCGCAGCAGTCGGAACAGCGCGACTTCCCCGTGACCGAGGGCGGTTCGCTCGTCGGCCTCGTCACGCGGTGGGATCTCGTGCAGGCGGTGCTCGACGGGCGGCGCGAGGATCCCGTGTTCACGATCATGGACCGCGAAATCCCAACGATCGCGCCCCATGAAACGCTCGACCATCTGCTGCCGCTGCGCATCCCCTTCGACCGCATCGTGCTGCCCGTCGTCGACCGCATGCGGGTCGTCGGCCTGCTCACCCCCGAGCGCCTCGCCGAGGTGCAGGCGCGGGGATGATCGACGCCATTTCGAACACCACCGGCGACGCGCCGCGCGCCGCAACTGCATTCTCCGAAAGGGAATTTGCATGACCCTGGCTTTTCTCTTCATGGCCGTCGGGCTCGTCGCGCTTGCGGGGGGCGCGGACATTCTCGTGCGCGGCGCGAGCCGCCTCGCCATGGCGCTCGGCATCAGCCCGCTCGTCGTCGGTCTGACGATCGTGGCCATGGGGACCAGCGCGCCCGAGCTCTCCGTCTCCATCGCGGCGGCCGTCTCGGGCAGTTCCGACATCGCGCTCGGCAACATCGTCGGCTCCAACATCGCCAATATCGGGCTCATCATGGGCGTCGCCGCGCTCATCGCACCGGTCGCGATCTCGGCGGCCATGCGTCCTTATTTTCCCGTGATGATCGCGGCGATGATTGCCGTACCCGCGATGGGGTTCGACGGGAGGATCGGCAGGATCGACGGAACTCTGCTCGTCGCCGCCGCCGTGATCTATATGTGGTGGATGGTCAAACGCCCGCACCCCGAGGCCGAAAGCCCCGAACCCGATCACGCCTCGGGATTCTTCCACACGCGATTCGGATACATTCTGATGATCCTCGGGGGACTCGTCGCCCTGGTCGTCGGGTCGAAACTGCTGGTGGACGGCGCGACGACGATCGCACGCGAGTTTGGCGTCTCCGAGCGCGTCATCGGCCTGACCCTCGTCGCGGTCGGCACGAGCCTGCCCGAGATGGCGACGTCGATCGCGGCCGCGTTACGCGGCAATGCGGCGATCGCCGTCGGCAACGTCGTCGGTTCAAACATCGCCAACGTCCTGGCGATCCTCGGTCCTACCGCGCTCATCCAGCCCATCGCCTCGCCGCGCACGCCGGGCACGACCCTCGACGCTGCGGTCATGCTCGGATTCGCCGCCGTCTTCACGGTTTTCGCGTTCGCGTTTCCGCGTGTCGGGCGAGCCGCCGGGGCGATGTCCGTTGCGGCTTACGCGGCCTACTGCATTTATCTGTTCGTCTGAGAGTCCAGATCCATCGAAAAGTGAAAGCTCTTCACGCAGAGCCCCTGCGAAAAGTAGAACCGGTGCGCGCGGTCGCGGTGCACGCCCGAATCGAGATGAAGTTCGCCGTACCCGTTCGAGCGCGCGTAATCCGCCAGTGCTCGCAGCAGCGCCCCGCCGAGTCCGCGTGAGCGGCAAGCCGCCGAGGTGACCAGATCGTCCACGTACAGGTGCCGTCCCCACGCGAGATTGTTCGCAACGCGAAATCCGGCCACGGCGGCGACCACGCCGGCCGCCTCCACGTAGGCCAGCCGATAACCTTCCGCCATCTGCGCCGCCGCGCGGCACGCGATCTCGTCCTCGTCCAGACGATCGCGAAGCTCGCGCAGCACGCGCGCGCACGCGCGGATCTCTTCGTCGGTCTCGACGATGCGCATCGCCCACTCTTCCTGTGACATGTTCGTCATCGAACTGCTCCGATCTTCCCGCGTGGGATCGTGACATTTCTCATACGCGATCCGTTGCAACTCGGCGATGATACCCCTGCAACGCACCGTTTCCATCATCGTGAATCGTCCGGACGCGCAGACCGCGTCGCGCACGATTCCCCATCGCCCGAAGGAGAGCCCCATGACCATCGCCATTACGGGAGCCACCGGCAATATCGGTTCCGTCCTCGCCGACCGGCTGCTGCGAGCCGGGGCGGACATCACCCTGATCGTGCGCAACGCCGAGAAGGCCAAACACTTCGCCGATCGCGGCGCGAAGCTCGCCGTCGGCGACCTGACCGACGAAACGTTCATCGTGAACGCCACGCGCGGCGCGAAGGCGCTGTTCTGGCTCACGCCGCCCAATTTCGCCGCGACCGACTTCCGCGCTTATCAGAACCGGCTCGGCGACATCGCGGCCAAGGCGATCGCGACGAACGCGATCCCTCACGTCGTGCACCTGTCCAGCTTCGGCGCGCACCTGGGGCACTCCGCCGGCCCCGTCAACGGCCTTTCCGACATCGAGAAAAAACTCGACGCGGTGTCGAAGAACATCATCCACCTGCGTCCCGGTTTCTTCATGGAAAACCTGTTCGGCAACCTCGCCACGATCAAGACCGCCGGCGCGATCTTCGGACCCATCTCACCCACCGTCACCTTCCCCGTGATCGCCACGCGTGACATCGGCGAAATCGCCGCCGACATCCTGGGCAACCTCGACTGGTCGGGTCGCAACGTCCGCGAACTGCACGGCCCGCGTCATCTGAGCTGGGGCGAGATCGCGGGTACGCTCGGAATCACGCTCGGCCGCGAGGTGAAATTCGTCCCCGTCACCGCCGAGCAGGCGATCGAGTCCATGAAGGGCATGGGACTGCCGGAGGACATTTCGAATCTGTACGTCGAGCTGTATCGGGGCATCGACTCGGGCGTGCTGAGCTGTGAGCAGCCGCTGGGGCCGCAGACCGCCACCGCGACGACGCTCGAGCAGTTCGCGTCCGACATCCTCAAGCCTGCGATCGACAACATGGGCTGAGTCCGCCCAAGCGCCCGAGCGAATTTCCGGGTTCGGGGCATCGGCGCGATGCGGTCGCCGATGTCCCCGAATTTACGTCATCCGTACCGCACCGAGACCAAGCCGGCCGTCGAGCACCACGTCCAGCGGCCGCGCGAAACGCACGTGACGCAGGTGCGCGGTGCGGGTGACTTCCGGCGCGGCGGCGAGCAGGTCCCAATCGAGGAACTGTCCTTCACGCGCATGAGCGCGATCGGCGCCGGGCGGGATCGTCAGATAGCCGATCCGCAACGCCGTGATGTTCTGAAAGAAGTGCGTGCCCTGCGACGGATCGACATCGTAGCCCGCGGGCGACGCCTCGATCATCACGCGCACCCCCGCGATCTGCGCCCACTGCACGGGAATGCCTAGCCACTCGTCGGCGCTGCCCCACCGCCCCGGCCCGATGAGGATATATGGGCGCTTCTCGCGCGCGAGCGCCGCGTTGATCTCGCCCACCTCGGCGGCGATGGCGCGGTTGCGCGCCGCGTCCCACGTCGCGGGATCGACGTACACCACGTCGCGGAGGCCGTCATGCCCCCCATCGCCGAGCGCGCGGTTCGACCGGGCGAGGCACGATGCCGGCGGGATCGAATTCACGTCCACCGTCGAAATCGTCTTTCGCCGCGCGGTCAGCGGGCGCACCTGAAGCACGTAGAGCGTCGGCGCTTCGCGCGCTTGCCCGCGCGACGGGTCGCTCCCCCAGTCCCCCATTTCGCACGCGAACTCCATTTCGACCGGACCGCCGAAACCGGCCTGGGCCATGCGCAGCAGATCGCGCACCGTCTCGGCAAGGGGAATCGCGCCGTGTTGGAGGATGTTGTTGAAGGTCACCACGCGCGGACCGGGCAGCGACAGGTCGTCGCGGATACGCCGGTCGTCGCGTGAAAAAACACTGCCCGACGCGTCGAGCGCGCCATCGGCTTCGGCCGTCGCGAGATCGAAGTGCGTGACGCAAGCGTCGGCCTCGTCGCCCGTGCCCTCCCACCGGCGAGTCAGGTCGATCGCGAAAAACCCGCGCTGCGTGTTCGCCAGTACAGATTCCGGCGTCGAAAACTGCGGCAGCACACGCGGATGCACGGGCGAGAAACGCAGCGCGAGGCCGCCGTCCACGATCAGCCGCCCAAGCCCGAGCGCGACATGCACGATGCCGTCCTCGGGCTGTTGCGGACCGACGGGATAGAAGTTGTACGACTGCGCGACTCCCGAAAACGACGGGTAGAACCGCGTGCCGCGCCGCCGCCCCACGACGCGCTCGATGATGACCGCCATCTTCTCCTCCTCGACGCGGTAACCCGTGTTGTCGAGGTAAGAGCGCGCGTTGCGAAAGAACGTGGACGCGTACACCAGCTTCACCGCCGCGCACAGTTGCCGGTGGCGCTCGTCGGGCGACGGGTCGTTGTTCGGAATCATGTGCGTGCGATAGATGCCCGCGAAAGGCTGCTGGATCGAATCCTCCATCAGGCTCGACGAACGCACCGCCAGCGGCGCGTCGACGCGCGCGGCGACGTGCATGAGCTTGCGGCGCAGTTCGTCGGGCAGCCATGCGTGGACGAACCGCAGGGCGATCTCACGGTCGTCGGTCGCGTCGTAAACGAAATCGCGCAGGTTGTTCGCGTCCATGAACGCGTCGAAGTCCTCGGTGGCGATAACGAGCGAGGGCGGCACGCGCACGGGCATGGGCAGCGGCGGGCGGCTCTCGCCCTGCGCGAGCAGCATGTTGAGAAAGGCGATGCCGCGCGCCTTGCCGCCGAGGCCGCCGTCGCATAGCCGCGCGAACGACGCGCCATCCGGATGCGCGGGGTCGAAGTCGGCGACCATCCCGCGTTGCAGCCGCTCCTGTTCGTCGCGCAGCACGTCGATGAGAAACCGGCGCACGTCGTCCACGGTGGGGTAGTCGCTCACGCGGCGCGGGCGTATGCGTTCGGCACGCTCGAATTCGCCGCGCGCCATGAGCCAGACGGAAAAGTGGTTGCGCGTGGCGTGGTAGAAGAGCGATTCCGACGGTACGGTGTGGAGCTTCTCCTCCAACTCGCGAAGATCGCGTGCGCGATCGACCTCACCGCCGTCGGGCATGCGAAAGACGAAGTCGCCGAAACCCAGGTGCTCGGCGAGAAAACGCCGGATGCCCGCGAGCAGGTTGGGCGTGGACTTGTCGAGAAAGAGCGCGCCCAGTTGGGCCGCGCGCGCGGCGTTCTCGTGCTGCGCCGACTGGATCAGGATCGGCAGCTCCGCGTCGTGCGCGCGCACGAGTCGCGCGAAGTCGATCCCCGCGTCGTTGTCGTCCGCGCCCGCGCGGGGCAGCCGCGCGTCGGTGATGACGGCGAGCATGTGGCGCTCGTAGCGGCGCAGGAGCGCGACGCCCTTTTCGTAGGTGTCGGCGTGCAGGATCTTCGGCCGCGCCTTCATGCACATCAGCCGGTGATGCTGGTTCACGCCCTCGGCCCAGAGCGAGCGCGACTGCGCCATCAGCTCGGTGTAGAGCATCGCGAGGTACGAAGAATAGAAGCGCGGCGAATCCTCGAGCAGCAGGATCACGCGCACGCCGCCGTGGGCGATGTCGAAATCGACATTCTGTCGGTCCTCGATGTCCTTGATGATCGCGAGCAGGATCTTCGCGTCACCGTTCCAGAAGAAGACGCCGTCAATGGCGTCCTCGTCGATCGTCGCGCGCAGATTCTCCAAATCCGCGGAGTCGATGACGAGCAGGGCGACGGGGCGCCCCGGGCGCAGGTCCTTCACGCGCCGCCCGAAGGCGTTGAAGTCCATGTCGCGCACGCTGGTCATCGTGAGGATCAGGTCGAAGCGCCGGTCCTCCATCAGCCGGATCGCCTCTTCACCCGTGGGCGCGTAGGTGAAGCGCGGCGACGCGGTTAGCGACAGGGCCTTGTACTCCGTGAAGATCTGCTCGGTCAGGTGGCCGTCTTCTTCGAGGATGAAGGCGTCGTAAGGCGATGAGACGAGCAGGATCTCGCGCACCCGGTAGGGCATGAGATCATGGAATCGGCGGGCCTTGAGGACGTGGGACTCGATGGCGCGAACCTCCCCAACGGCCGTGTTGTGTCACGACCGCCGCGCGCGGGCAAGGGAAATCGAGCAGGCCATGCGCGGTCTGCGATGACGGAGCGCGGCCTGCGATGACAGAGCCGCCACCGTAAGGGAGCGGGTTGGTATCGTATCCGCGAGCATCACCTGCCCCAACGCAACCGGCTCCAACCTGTTTCGTTGAGCTGCCGATCGTTTGCGGCGAGTGAATCAGCCCGCTCCCTGACGGTCGCGGCTCTGACGGACCATCGGCCATCGCCGTGACAACGCGCTTCGATCGTGATACGTACGTATAAGACGTACGTATCCTAGGAGGACGCCATGCCCATCACCGCCACGCAGCTTCGAGCTGATCTTTACCGCATCCTCGATCGGGTCGCGAAAAACGGCGAGACGGTCGAAATCGCCCGCAACGGGACGATCGTGAAAATCGTTCCGGCATCGACGCCGGGGAAGATGGATCGGCTCGTCTCCCGGCCCGACTACATCGTCGGCAACCCGGACGAACTGATCCACATGGACTGGTCGAGCGAATGGAAGCCGTAGTCCACCTCGACACGCACGTCGCGATGTGGCTGTTTGCAGGCGACCGGCGGCGCCTGAAACCGGTGTGGAAAACGCTCGACCGTTCGGACCTCGTGCTCTCGCCGATGGCGGTCGTGGAACTGCAATTCCTCTACGAGATCGGTCGCGCTAAAGCTCCGGTCCAAGAGGTCTTGGCCGAACTGGTCGAACGCGTGGGGCTTCGCGTTTCCGACGCGCCGTTCGCGCAGGTCGCGCTCGCGGCGGTCGATCAGTCGTGGACGCGAGATCCGTTCGATCGGCTCATTGTCGCGAACGCCGCCGTCGAACGGAAACGACTCGTCACGAGTGACGAGACGATTCTCGCGCATTATCCCCGCGCGATCTGGCGTTAGGCGTTTCCGCGAGACCCCTCACCCCTTACGCCTGGTTGAATCTTGGCCACGTACTATCCGACATCACGATCGAGCAACTTGACATCGATGGGGTAGAGATATATTCTAAATTGTTCATTCTGATATCGTCTCAAGATGAAGGGAGGGCGAAATGGCGGGTTTCGGAGACTGGAAAGTTAAAAACGCAATAGGCGAGGGTGGCCAAGGCCAAATTTTTCTCGTGACCAAAAACGATGACGAAAAACTCTTTGTATTAAAGAAACTCCGAAATAAGAGTAGAATCGGCCGATTCGAAGATGAAGTCGAAGCTGCGCGTGCGTTGAACCATCCGAACATTGTCAAGTTGGTCGATTTCAATATTGACGCAGATTCTCCATACATAGTATTCGAATATTATGAGAACGGCTCGATGGAGGAGTTTCTGCCAGAAAATGACATTCATTTGACAGAAATATTGGAGATGTTCAGAAAATTTTACCTCGGAGTTGCGTATGTACATGAAAACGGTTTCGTACATCGAGATCTGAAGCCAGAGAACATTTTTATTGCGAATGACGGGCGGACACCGGTCGTCGGAGACTTTGGATTATGCTATATTGACAATGGAGAGCGTATCACAATTACAGAAGAAGCTGTAGGATCAAGGCAGTACATTGCTCCGGAGTTCGAGGCCGGAAGAACGGATGCGATATCGCCAGCTTCCGACGTTTACTCACTGGGCAAAATTCTCTACTGGATGATGGCGGGGAGACACTTGACTCGAGAGGACTTTCTTGAAGAAAATCGCGATTTAACGAAATTTTTGTCCAGAGACGTCCCTGACTTCTATCTAATTAATGAACTTCTTGGCAAATTGATCAATAGAAATCCGACTGTGAGACTTGCAAATGCAGACATTGTGCACGGCGAAGTCGAAAAGCTACTCATAAGAATTACCAAGGACGGCAGGCCGATACGCGTTGACCCACCGCAAAGATGTAAATACTGTGAAGTCGGAATATATCACATGAAAGATGATCCGACAGCCCCGGCAGCAGGCGCGCACGGTTCACATGTTCGTAATATTGGATTTACATCTGTCGGAAACTCTAAGTGGTTGATCTTCGTTTGCGATACCTGCGGCCATGTTCAATCATTCAGGCTCGACAGTACGGAAACATTTAAAGGATGGATGCGTCGCGATCCCGACTAATACTACTGTGTCATAAACTTGACTTCCTGTTTTGATCGCGTCATGCTGGGGGTATGGCTGATTCCAAGCGTGTCGCCGGCGGTCGTTGGGATGAGTATGTTGCGCGGTTGAGCGGCGTCATCGGACA